>JBDRPM010000095.1:0-5246 GCA_043827005.1 Pseudomonadota bacterium
ACTAAAGCGTGACATATTCTTGTCACGCTTTAGTGTCGCACAATGTTTTTAAGGAGAACAATTTTATGGCCCGCGTTGTACCTGCCGATGAATTAAATCTGATTGAACAGGTGATTTCACAGCACCCAAAAGGGATCGGAATTTCCGGGCTTGAAGAAGCCCTGTCTGGCCATCTTCCCCGGCCCCTTCACCGCCGTACCTTGCAGCGCCGCTTGGAAATCCTTGTTGCAGAAAAGCGAATCACAAAGGAAGGGGAAAGCATTGCATTGGTGTACAAAAAATGTTCTGTCAGGTCGGATTTTGATATGTATGTCCCGGTTTCAAAGGATGGATCGATTCTCAGGAATCTTGTGCAACAACCGGTAATGCAGCGAAAACCCGCTGGGTATCACCGGTCGTTCTTAGAAGATTATGAACCCAATGTGAGTTTTTATTTATCCGCATCTTTACGCGGCCAGTTCCATGAGATGGGCCGTACACCGGTGCAAGAGCATCCTGCCGGCACCTATGCCCGGGAAATCCTGAACCGGCTGCTGATTGATCTGTCCTGGGCTTCTTCCCGCCTGGAGGGAAATACTTACAGCCAACTGGATACCAGGAATTTGATTGAATTCGGGCAGGCGGCAGAGGGCAGGGATATCCGGGAAACCCAGATGATCCTGAACCACAAGGCAGCCATTGAAATGCTCATTGAGAAGGCCGACCAGATCAGTTTTAATTCTTTTACTTTTTTAAACCTTCATGCCATCCTGTCTGAAAACCTTCTGCCGGATGAAAGGGCGTGCGGACGGCTGCGGCGAAGGCCGGTCGGTATTCATGGTTCGGTTTTCCAGCCCCTGGCTATGCCCCAAGTCCTTGAAGAGTGTTTTCACCTGCTGCTGAAGAAAGCGGATTCCATTCAAGATCCGTTTGAGCAGGCTTTTTTCATCATGGTCCAATTGCCTTATCTGCAGCCGTTTGAGGATGTCAACAAACGGGTTTCCCGTCTGGGGGCGAATATCCCGCTGATTCGCAGCAATCTGTGCCCTCTTTCCTTTGTTGATGTGCCACAGCAGGCTTATATCGACGGTACTCTGGCAGTGTATGAATTCAACCAGATCGATCTGCTGCAGGATGTTTTTATCTGGGCCTATGAGCGGTCCTGCCAACGATATCTTGCCGTCACCCAGACCATGGCAGAGCCTGATCCCCTTCGCATCCGTTATCGGGAAATATTGATCCTGGCAGTACAGGAAATTGTCCGGGGCTGCCTTATACCCTCGGTAAAAAATATTGAGCAACAAATCTTAGAACAGATACCTGAAAAGGATAGGGAGGCTGTTATTAAAATCTTACTGGAGGCCCTTTTGCACCTTCATGAAGGCAGTGTGGCTCGGTATCGACTGAAACTATCCGAGTTTCAATTTTGGAAACAGGCACAGGACAAACGCTCAAGCTGAATCGTTCCCTGGATTATGAATAAAAAGGCCATAAGACAAGAAGATGGTTCCGATAACAGGGCGGTCCGCATCAACTAAACCCTTCTTTTGAACGAATCATGGCACATGAATGGAATTTAACGTCAGGGTAATGGGCCGGTCTTCTTCAGTATCTCCGGTAAAGCGAACCGGGCCGGGACGTCTGTATCGGTCCTGATTTGAATTTGCCGCCAGCCATTCTTTTCTGACAGCCTTAAATACTTTAAACACATTGGAATCCAAATCCACCAGACTTTTTTCAATAACCAGTTCCAACCTTCCCTTGCGTTCTTCCAGATGCATCAATCTGGCAATGGGAATACCAATGGGCTCCCAATGGTCAAATCTTTTCTCAAGATTCCGGATGGCTGCCATCTGTCCTGTGGCCCCGTTGGCAATCAGATGGAATGCTGTCAACCCAAGGTTATAGGTATAATTGCAGTCAAAATGCGTGGGGTCTGACCCCCGGCCATCATATCCGTAAAAATGAGTCTGGGTCTTAAATTTAGGTTCTGATTTTTTAAAGATGTCTAAAATCTGATCGGGGACATCGGCATCAATATTGATGATCTGATCATTGATCAGCGCATTTTTCAATGTTTTCACAGAAATAATCGATTCTTTGATAAGCAGATATTTTTCTCCCGGATTTTTAAAGATTGCAGCCGCCACCTTTTCTGGATCGATCTTAATATCCTGCATCCTTAAATCAAAATAGGCCTGTTCAATGCCGATTTTGTATTTCCCTCTTTCCTTGAGGACTTCTAAATATTCTTTGACCATATCCATGATAATTTTTTCAGTCTTAACCTGGGAAAACTGAAAATTGCCATGGGTATCCCTTTCGACCAGCAGTCCTTCCTGAAAAAACGACGGCAGTTGATTGAACAGCTCATCATCCCTGACATTCCATATGGGAAATTCAGCTGTTTCACTCATCACCCTGGCCAGACGTCTTAAATATTCAAGTTTATCTGTCAAGGAGGGGAATGAATAATGAAAATCTTTGTCATGAATACTATTATAGTCGCCGATAATGGTATTGAGCTTGATGATAAAAGTCTGTATTTCATTGATAAATTCCAGGATGCCTTCGGGAATAATCATCACACCGAAATTCTTGCCACTGGCAGCGCGCCTGACTATCACATCACAGATCATTCGGGACAGATGGCGCAAAGTCATGCCATATGCAGTATAATCGACTGTATTGTTGGCCTTTGCTGTTTCAAGCCGTTTTTCATCCACATAATCAGCCAGTTCCTCACCGATCAGGGTCAGGTTGGCATGGGTCTGGAATGCACATTCAAGGGTCAGGTGGCTGGCCACCCGACCCATTACCTTGCAGATGTGCCAGTATTTAATATCAGATCCGGCATCAGTGGTCAAATTGCTGATATTCTGCGAAAAAGCCCGGGCTGCGGTATGAAATCCAAACGAGATGGCGCACAGTGTTTCTTTTCCCCTGGTTTTAACCTGAATATCGCCATCAATGGTCTTTGGAACACCAATGACCTTTATGCCGGCATCTTTAAAATGCTGGGCAAGAAATGCGGCATTGGTGTTGGAATCATCGCCTCCGATCACCACCAGGCCGTCCAGTTCCAGTTGCATGCATGTCTGCAGGGCACGTTCCATCTTTTCTTGGGAATCGATCTTTGTTCTGCCGGTCTTTATCATGGAGAATCCACCCATGTTCCGGTAAGCGTCAACCAGGCTTTGGGTCACTTCCACAAACCTGGCATCCAACAGCCCATCCGGCCCGAAAAGAAACCCATACACCCTGGAATCAGAATTATACCGTTTGAGTTCATCATACAATCCTGCAATCACATTATGACCGCCCGGCGCAGGCCCACCCGAAAAAACCACTCCGATATTGCGCTGCATTTTATAAATCTGTTTGGCTGCAGCACTTTTATCATCTCCATGGACCAATTGTTGAACACAATTATCAATAATATCCGGCAACAGTTTTGCCGCTTCTTTATCACGACTAAAATGATATTGGGGGCATTCTTGAATACTGGTATATTTGGATGAAAAAATTGTAATTTTTTTAGGAGAATACGATCTCCTGGCAGTGGTTTCGGTATTCACATCCGAAGTTACACGGCCGGTTTTGGGGTGATTCAATAAAAACTCAAGTGAATGATCGTTCTGCTCTTTCATGCCTGCTCCTGACAATTTCATAACCCAACATCAATTAACAACCAGAACCCTGTTTCTTCCCTGCTCTTTGGCTTTGTAGACTGCAATATCAGCTCTTTCAAATATTTGTTGATGATTGGTGTCTTCGGGTTTGGACTGCGAAATACCAATGCTTACCGTTACTTTGACCTTCTCTTTTTTATACAAAAATTCTATTTTCTCAATGGTCTGCCTGATCTTTTCCGCTGCCTGTTGAGCCCCGGTGGAATCAGTTTCCGGCATAATCACGGCAAACTCTTCTCCGCCATACCGTGCCAGCATATCATTTTTTCTCAAAAGCGGGATCGACCGTTTGATAATCTCCTGAAGACATTTATCACCAATGGCATGCCCGTATTTATCATTGATATCCTTAAACTTGTCCGCATCAATGATCATAAGTGAAAAACAAGTCTTATACCGCAAGAATCGCTGCATCTCATCTTCAATCCGTTTATCATAGGCCCGTCGGTTAAATGCACCGGTCAACTGATCCTGATTCAATTTTTTTTCTAGCTCTTCAGTGTACCGGGTAGCTTCATTTAATTCCTGTTTGAGCTTTGCAAAACCAGATTTAAACGCATGCCGGGATTTTTCAGAAATCTCCTTGATGGCCCGATCCTTTGCCTGTTTTGTTTCCAGGGCATTTTCAATTGATGCCAGACGTTCTGAGACCTTTCTTTTTAATTCATCCAGACTGGACGCTACATCAGATGTCTGTTTGAGGCCATTGAGTTCAGAACTTAAGACAGATTCAAACCCGCTATTGTTTTCAAACATGGAATCGGTATGCTCAATCGTTGTGGCAAGTTTTGATTCAATCTCCAGAATTTTGCTGACAACCTCACGAACAAAGGCATTGACTTTTTCTCTGTCCTGACTGGTGTCGGAAATATAAACAAACACCAGACTGAATACACTTTCTCTGATTTCAGAAATGTCACTGGTATCCTGGGCACTCTTGATTCTTTGGACAATGGCATCAAGCCGTTTGGTAAATTTTTGATCCAGATTGCTTCTTAAATTGCTTACCACCTCATGATAGCTTTGTTTATACTCATCAATAAAAGAAGGAGCATCTGTCTTGAGCAGAGATGAAAACAATCCTTTTTTCTTTTTACCGGCTGCTGACCCGATATCCTCTTTGAGCATGGCAGTTTTTAACTGCTCAAAAATATATTCAATCTTTCCCTGGGATTCCTCTTTTTTCAATGCTTTGCTCAGTTCCTGGCAGATTTTTGAAAACTGATTGTCCCCTGTTGCAAGAGAATCAATAATGACAGGGAAATATTTTCGATACAACCGATTGAAAGATTCAAATTTTTCTTCAACCGAATCCAGCTCTTTTAATAAGGTATCTTTTTGAGCCTGAAGTTTTTTGATCTGATTTTCCAAGGTCATTAATCTTTCATCCTGGGGAGAACTCATAGATTGTATATCCTTTTAAAATTATTTTTTTTAATTAGTGTTTGAACGAAAACTCATCCATCTGCTGCGTTGCTGCGCAAAGCTGAAATCCTCATGTACTACAGTACACTCCGGTTTCAGCTTTGCTTGCGCCTTGCATATGGACAAGTTTTCATCCAAACACGGGTTTTC
>JBDRPM010000096.1:0-27088 GCA_043827005.1 Pseudomonadota bacterium
GATTGTGGGTAATGACCGATTCAGGAGTGAAATAGAAGCATTGACCGGCAGACGGGTCAGAGAAAAAAAGAGGGGAAGACCTGTTGGCTGGCGCAAGCCAAAGGGATAATTTTGTTTAATTTTACTCTGACCCCAATAAGAATTACTCTTTCTTTAATGCCGCCTTAAAAATTTTAAACTCGGATTCAGAAAGTCCCTGGACACCAAAGGGCCGGTCAATGGCATCATGGCAGTCTGATCCGCCGGTCAGTATCAATCCATATTGTTGAGCCCAGGTTTTCATCAGATCCTGATGGTCTTTACTGTGCCCTGGATAATGGACCTCAAGGGCATTGATCCCGATATCAACAAACTCAGGGAGAATCTGTTCAACAATTTCAACAGGCGGCAACACTTCCCGATAATGTCCGGGCCCTGGAAATGATCCGGCAGCCGGATGGGCCAGGGCAGTCACCATTGTGTTGGATCGGATCAATGCTGCCATGGCTGACAATTCCATCCCGGACGGCAGATAAGCAGGGCTGTCATTGCCGATGATCCGGTTAATGGTGTCTTTATCGGTAATGCCAAAGGTCTTCTCAAGGGCAAGGGCAAAATGACGGCGGGTGGCATTGCAGCTTATTGTTGAGATATCTTCATATACCATCTGTCTTTCCAGCAATGCTTCAGCATTGCCAGGTCCGAATATCTTGTTTATTTCATCGATCCTGGCCCGAACCAGCTTTTCCCCCCGGCCTAAAGCCAGAATTGTATTGAACTGGTTGATAAAAGCCTGATCATTCAATTTGTCCGGCGAAAAATAGCACAACAGGTGCAGGGTACCGGTAAAGCAGGATCGTTTAAACCGGATAGACACCTCCACGCCGGGAATCACATCAACTTTGAATTTTCTGCCGGCCCGGATTGCATCCCACAGTCCGGAAAGGGTATCATGATCGGTGATCCCAATGACCTGAATTGCTTTTTCATGCGCCTGTTCAACCATCTGTTCAGGTGTAAAATCACCGTCAGAGGCTGTGGTGTGATTATGCAGATCGGCAAATATTTTTTGCTCCATAAACATTCCTTTCATCAGTGTGTCACAAATATTAACCCATTAATCAAATTTCAAGTATACAGATTATATTAAAATCAGCCTAACTTTTTTTGCAAAATATCAAGAAATTATTGATTTTTATCCTTTTCTTGGTTAGAACAAAACAGCTTTTTGACAACTGCCATGTGGCAGATCTGGTTATTGATTTGTGGTTTGCCACACAACGAGGCATGAAAGGCAACATTGGTTCGCAAGAACTTTCATACAATATAAATTGGAGATCTTGAAAATTATGTGTAACACCGATTGTGATATAAATATAATCAATGAACTGGGGAAAGTGACCACTGTCCAGGCAGCGAAAGAGGTATTCAAACAATATATGGATACTGTACAACTGGACCGGATCTCAAAATTCAAAAACCCTGAGATTTTAACCCGGATTGCCAATTCAATTGTGGTGTGCAATCCTGCTGCTGTTTTTATCCATACCGGTTCTGAACAAGACAATGCCTTTATCAGAAACCTGTCCATTGAAAAAAAAGAGGAAAGTCCTCTGGCCATGGAAGGCCATACCATCCATTTTGATCTGGCCAAAGAACAGGGCAGAATTGTTGACAGAACCTTTTACATTGCCAACCCAAAAGATCATATCAGTTCTCTTGCCAACCGGATGGACCGGCCCACGGCCCTGGAAGAGGTTCGATCCAACATGACCGATATCATGAACAATAAACTGATGATTGTCGGCTTTTACATGAGAGGCCCTGTG
This sequence comes from Pseudomonadota bacterium, assembly GCA_043827005.1. Taxonomy (GTDB): domain Bacteria; phylum Desulfobacterota; class Desulfobacteria; order Desulfobacterales; family Desulfobacteraceae; genus Desulfobacula. The sequence continues at coordinate 1,809 of JBDRPM010000096.1, forward strand.
GGATCTCCCGCATCCAACCCGGCCCTTGAAATCACAAGTTCCACCTATGTATCCCACTCGGCTGAACTTTTGTATCGAAATGCCTATGCGGCATTTGAAAAAGAAGTGGAATCCCTGGGGCACTTTTTTACCAATCTCCACAGCGAGGGATTGAACCGGACCGAAGATCTTCCCAATGCACGGGTTTTCATGGATTTAAAATTCCGCACCACCTACAGCTTCAAATGCACCTATGCCGGCAACACCCTGCTGCTGAAAAAAGGAAACCATCGGTTTGCAGTGGACAAAGCCGTTACCCAGAACCTGGGCAAGGAATTGTCCGAACATATGTTTATCACCGGGATCAACGGCCCCAACAACCGGACCACCTGGTTTGCCGGTGCTGCCCCCAGCGGCTGCGGAAAGACCACAACCGCCATGGCCGGCAATGTATTTATCGGCGATGACCTTGCCCAGATGTGGATAGCCGGCGACGGCAGCATCCGGTCCATCAACCCGGAAGCCGGAATCTTCGGCATTGTGGAAGATGTAAACCAGGACGGTGACCCCATGCTCATGAAGGTCTTGCGCCAGCCCGGGCATGAAGTGATCTGGTCCAATGTACTGGTGGATGAAAACAGGGTTCCCCACTGGGTTGGAAACAATGAAGAACCCCCGAAAAAAGGCATCAATTTCCAGGGTGACTGGTTTGAAGGCAAGATGGATGAAAACGGAAAACCCGTTCCTTTATCCCATCCCAATTCCCGGTGTACCTTGAAAAGCAGCTCTCTTGAAAATTATTCCGACCAGGCTGAAAATCCGGAAGGCGCATTGACCCGGGTCATCACGTATTCCGGAAGAGATGCAGACACCATGCCGCCGGTATGGGTGGCCAGAACCTCTGATGCGGGTGTGGTCATTGGTGCCTGCATTGTGTCAGCCGCCACAGCCACTGAAGTCGGGGCCAGCGGTGTAAAACGGGCTCCCTGGGCCAATGCGCCGTTTATTCCGGGCGCTCTGGGCGACTATATGGATGCCCAGTTCAAATTCTTTGGCTCTGACAGCATCAAAAAAGAATACAAACCGGTCATGGCCGGTTTAAACTATTTTCTCACCGACCAGGCCCGGGGCGGAAACTCACCCAGACTTCTGGGCGAAAAACGGGATGTAAAAGTCTGGCTGTCCTGGCTTGAACGATATGCCTACAATGAAATTGACTATATCGAAACGCCCATTGGCAATCTTCCCAAATATGATGATCTCAAATCATTGTTTAAGGATATTATCAACAAGGAGTATCCCAAAGAGTTGTACATCAAACAGTTCTCGCTGTATGTGGACAATATCATCAAACGGATTGACCTCCAGCAGACTGCCTATGCTAAAGAAGACGGCATTCCCCAGACCCTGTTTGATATCCTGAAAAAACAGAAAGACGAACTTGAACAATTAAAACAGATCCACGGCAGCATCGTTACACCGGATCAGTTAAGCGCTTAAATCAAATATATTTTTTTGAATATTGCAAAACAGGGCCGGATGAAAAATCATCCCGCCCTGCTTTGATTTCAATCTTCGGATTTTTCTGACCTCAGGGTTTGCCACACCGCAACCTTGTCTGCCAGTCCCAGTTTTTCCAGATAGAGCATGTCCAGCCCGGCCAGCTCACTGTCCGGCCCCTTGCCTTCTCTTTCATGGTGCTCCAACAGGTCTGCCACATGAACCAGTCCTGACAATTCAAAATTTTTTGAGACCATCTGGTCCGGACGATGATGAAAAGCAATCCCTTCAATAATATCCCAAGGAAGCCCCCACAGCCCGAGAAGATAGGCCCCGACCTGTGAATGGGTTACCCCGAACACTGCTTTTTCTGCATGGAATATGGCTATACCTGTTTCTTTTGTCATCTCTACAGCCTCTTTGTATTCATCAGTAAACTGTTCTGCCAGCAACAATTTTCCAAGATCATGAAGCGTGGCGCAGATCATTGCATTGTCAGCTGTTTTGGCATCCATTTTTTCCAGGACTGCAATCTGTTTTGCCATCACGGCTGCTCTTACGCAATGGTCATGGATCTGATCTACGGAAATAACAGACTGGGCCCCGTCAAACTTTGAGAATACCTCGATCCCCAGAACCAGGGCTTTGACCACGTCGATCCCCAGCAGGATGACCGCTTCACTGGCACTGGAGATATGCTGGGGCATACCAAAAAATGATGAATTGACCAATTGAAGCACCTTGGCTGTCATGCCCATATCTTTGGCAATAATATCTCCCACACTGGCAATGGAGGCATCTGTTGAGGAAAGCTCTTTTACGATCTGCTCATAAAGGGCGGGAATGGTGGGCAGGGTTTCGATTCTTCCCAAAAGCCCTTTTAAAACCCTGCTGTCAAGAATACTTTTCAAAGAACAGGCCCGGGTAACCGCATATACAAGAGCCTGGGTTTCACAGGTTTTAGGCAGGTATTGCTGAGCAGATTTCACAATGATATCCTGATTCGAACCTTCAGACAATATGATTCTGACCATTGTGGGATATCGGCTGCATACCAGATCAAGAAGCTTTGATCCATCCATTCCCGGCATGTGCATATCACAAAGAATAACATCAAATGTTTCCTGCTCAAGCAATTTTAACGCTTTTTCCCCGCTTTCCACAAAAGAGGTGTCCCACAACTCTTTCATCGGGGTCAGGTTTTTCTGCAGCCTTGCAAGGATATCTATTTCATCATCAACAAACAGAATTCTTTTTTTTTCTTTCATCTAAACCATCCTTTGAAAAGACATTTGTTAAAACCTGTACCTGTTAAAGGCCTAATTTCTGCACTAAGTTCTGTATATCCTTGAGAAGGCCGGGATGTTGTTCCATTTCACCTTTTCCATCTATTCCCCGGTAACACAATGCACCCGCATATGCCATCCCGGCAGCATCAAAAAAATACCGGGCTGTCTGTTCCATGCCTGAAAACAAATCCTTCCCCCGGGTGGCGCCCACGGCCAGCAAAACCCCTTTGCGATCACGGCCTTTAAACTCATTGGTTTTAAGCCTGTATTTTCGTGACCATAAAACCTGTATCCGGTCAATCAAAGCTTTAATATCAGCAGGAAATGCGTAAAAATAAACCGGCGAGCTCAGCACCAGAATATCTGCTTCAATCACAGCGGGCAAAAAAATATGGGTAAACTCATCTTTAAAAATGCACCCCCCCTTTGTTTCACAACTGCCACACCCGATACACCGGTTGATCTTCATTGCTGTGGCATCCAGTACCTGGGTGTCATGCCCTTTGGCCTTTATTTCATCCATGAAAGCAGACATCAGGTAATGTGAATTCCCGTTTTGGCGAGGGCTGCCGTTTACACCTAAGACTTTCATAAATTAGCTCCCATCAGTGTATTTATGTTGAGAACAAAACATGATAAGAATAACAAAATGATATTGCAGACACCATCTTTTTTTGGTAGCCATAAGATATTATCTGATAAAGCTGTTTAATAAAAAAAACCTTAGCAACCCATAACAGATTGGTCATGAATTCGGAAACCATCCCCAGCCGGACACACAACTTAAAAATCCTGGCTGTTTCAGATTATATGGACAAGGATCTCAAACAGCAGATTGAAGACAATCAATTCCCCCGAATGGACCTGATTATCTCCTGTGGAGATCTTGATCCGGAATATCTGACATTTTTAAGACACAAACTGGCCTGCCCCCTGTTTTATGTTAAAGGCAACCACGATATCCGGTACACTGCCGCCAACCTTGTGGGATGTGAAAATATCCATGGCCGGGTAGTCAGCCTTGGCACCCTGAACATCATGGGCATGGGCGGGTCCATGTGGTATAACGGCGGACCCAATCAATATACTGAAGCCAGGATGAAAAAAAAGCTGTTCTGGATGGGACTTCGTTTGTGGCGCAAACGGCCCATTCACATGATGGTGACCCATGCCCCGCCCCGGCACATTCATGATCGCAATGATCCATGCCACATGGGTTTTGCAAGCTTTCGACGGTTCATCGCAAAACACAGGCCGACCTATTTTATCCATGGACATATTCACCAGGAATTTGACGATTTTGATTCCCGGGTAACCCAAATCAACACGACCCAGGTGATCAACACCTGCGGCCATACCATTATTGAGGTCTGATCATGATCAATTTTCTCAAACAACTTTTTGGCATACAGTCTTCGGAAAAAAACCAGAACCATGTCCATTCATTTAACCGGCAGCAGGCTCAGGAAGAAGACGTAAAATTTATCGATCATGGAGAACAGACCATTGCTCTGGATAAAATAACCGGCAGCGTGGGGAAATATCATGAATTTGATTCACGGTTCCGTCCCAAAAAGCATATCTCAGGCAAACGGTTCCGGGATATCAAACGCGCCATGCGGGATGGCGATATCCTGCCACCGGTAAGCTTGTATCAAATTCGAAACGATTATTATGTGCTGGACGGAAACCACAGGGTCAGCGCGGCCAAGGAACTGGGGTGGACAGAGATACAAGCCACGGTGGTGGAATTGTTATCTTCAAAAAACACCCTGGAGAATCTGCTCTATATTGAAAAAAAAATGTTCTATGAAATGACAGGACTTTGCCAGCAGATCGACCTTACCGAAGTGGGAAAATATAAATTTCTGGAAACCCAGATCAAAAAACATCAACTATACCTGGCCAACCAGTCCGGCCGGGACTGTGATCTGAAAAAAGCGTCCAACGACTGGTATAACACCATATATGCCCCCATGACGGCCATTCTTTCCAATGGGGATCTGATCAAGTATTTCCCTGGAAGGACCCTTTCCGATCTGTATGCCTATATCACCTACCACCACTGGGAGCGCAGTTCCACCCGACGGTATGGGATCGGTATTGATCAGCTCATCCCCCACAGCATGACCCTGTTTCGGAAAAACATGCTGGAAAAAAACATACCTGAATATCCGGATATGAAACGAAGGATTACAGCTTTTATCATGATCAATATTGATACCTCTTCGGAAAATCGGGTGCTTGACAAATTGTTTGCTCTGGACGGTGTCCAGGAAGTCCACTCTGTTCACGGCAGCATTGATATTCTGGTCAAAATGATTTTAAAACGCGATTTTCTCACCTCTGATGCCGAGACCATTGCAGAGTTTGTCAATCAAAACATACGACGGATCGAAGGCATCAGCCGCACCCAGACCATCATACCCGGAATTTCAAAAGTCAAACCGGTTTAGAATATTTCATGAAATATTCGGGTTAACAGGTTTGATATCCTTTGAGACTTGAGCTGATTTAAGACTTGATCTGACCCAAAAGACCGTTATCCTGCTCCTGATTTTAAATACCTTGTTTTTGGATGGGAACACAATTTATCTCGACAAAAGAAAATTTGTATTCTATTTTATAATGGCATTGTTTCTCGTCAGTGTTTGGTTTTGAATAAAATTTTCGCATAAGATCAAAATAGCAGAGGGTTTATGAATACTCAAAAGGCAGATAGAATTTTAGTGGTTGATGATAATGGCAAAAATCTGCAATTTATGGGATCTTTGCTTTCAAAAAACGGATATGATGTCGCTTTTGCACTAAATGGTTCTGATGCCCTTAATTCCATTCCGACAACTGATCCGGATCTGATCCTGCTTGATATCATGATGCCGGATATGGACGGATACGAAGTATGCGAAAAGATCAAGCTGGATAAGGATTTCAAAGATATCCCCATTATCTTTCTAACAGCTAAAAACCAGCCGGATGATGTTGTGGATGGCTTCGGCAAAGGGGCGATCGATTATATTTCAAAACCATTCCATACAAAAGAGCTGCTGGCAAGAATCAAAACGCATATCGAACTTAAGAAAGCCAGGGAAAAAATTGAAACCAACACCAACCAGATCCTCAGCCTCAATGCGCTCCTTAACCGGAAAAATCAGGACCTTTCAACCATAAACAAAGAAATGGAAAAAATCGTTAGAAACCGGACGATAGCGCTTGAAAAGGCAAATGAAAAACTCAGTGTTCTGAACAATGAAAAAACAGATTTTCTTCAATTTTTATCCCATGAAATGAATACCCCCTTAAATTTTATTTCCGTTACCAATCAGCTTGACAAAGACAACCTGAGTGACGAGGCCAAAGAAATAATTGAAATGGTGGAAGCCGGTTTTACCAGGATCAATGATTTCATGAAAGCAGTGCTTGATTATTTTGGATTTGCCGGACAAACCCTGGTGATCAAAAAACAGGAACTGCTTGTACAGGACATCGTGGAAATTGCGCTTTCCAGGCTTGCGCATCTATCGGCTGCCAAAAATATCAGCATTATGACCGAGTTTGAGAAGGGTTTGAGTGTCTATGCAGACAAATATTTTTTACAAAAAACAATCTCCATTCTCATTGACAATGCCATGACATACTCAAACGAAAACAGCATGGTCCACATAACCACAGCCACGAAAAACAGCTCACCCATGATCCGGATTGAAGACGCCGGCAAAGGAATATCGCCTGAAAACATCAAAAAAATTTTTAAACCATTTATCGTCCAGGATTTTGACAGGCATGAATCCGGGTACGGTCTTAATCTACCCAAGGCAAAAATTATGGCAGATGCCTGCGGGTGGACATTGACTGCCCAAAGTCAGGGGCTTGGGATGGGGGCCTGTTTTACGGTTCTGATTGGCTGAATACCAGAAAAATATCCCCTATAATTTTCTGATCAGCTCTTCAGTGAATCCGGGCAGTTCTTCAATTTTTTCCTCGATCCTGATAATATCAAACAGGTCTGTATATTCAGCCAGTTCATTACTGAAATCAGCAAGGGGCCGGACATGATGTTTTTGGGCCAACTGCCTTAATTGCTCTGAAAAATTTTTCATCTGGCTGATGACAATAGAGTTTTTATGCCTCTTTGCCTGGGGAAGAATCTCATTGGTCAAACTCAAGATCAGCTTTTCAGGGTTCAAGACATCTGCTTTTGTAAAGCTGCCCAATGATTGCGCCTGTTTTGTGATCTTGCGGTCACGAAAGGTCACATTAATATATTTTGATAGTTCATCTGTGAGTTCCTGCACTTTTATCGGTTTGGAAAGGTATCCGTCATATCCTGTTTTCAGGAAGCCATCCTTGTTTTTTGCCACTATATCACCGGTGAATGCAATAATCGGAATATGCATTGTATCCGGATCTGATTTGAGTATTTTGGTCACCTGGTTTCCCGACATGCCAGGCATCCTGATATCCATGAGAATAATGTCCGGCAGATTTTCCTTTACCATGGCCAGGGCTGTTTTTCCGTCACTGGCTTCAAAAACATCCTGGTTGAACCTGATTAATAATTCTTTGAGCATAAAGCGATTGGACTCAATATCATCGACGATTAAAATTTTCTTTTTTTCAAAACAGGTTGGATCAATATCGTTTTTACACGACAGGTTATCATCACTTATGATATCTTTTGACGAAACTTTCACATTGTTAAGACACACCTCAAACATCGTACCGACACCCTGTTCGCTTGCAACGCTGATCTGCCCGTTCATTGCTTCGCAAAGTCTTTTGGAAATGGCCAGTCCAAGGCCGGCCCCTTCATGATTTCTGTCTATATGTCCATCCACCTGTTTGAACGGATCAAATATTGCTGTTTGATCCTTTTTGTTAATCCCGATTCCAGTATCCGTCACTTGAATAATCAGGTCAATTGTATCTGAATGTTGAACCTTCCGCTTTTCTGCACTTAATTTAATGATTCCCCTTTCAGTAAATTTAACAGAATTTCCCACAAGATTTAGCAGTATCTGCCTTAAGCGTATCTCATCAAGAAGCAGGTAATCCGGCATATCAGTGTCCAGATCAATCTGGTAGTCAATCTTTTTATTGATGATTTTTTCTTTAAAAATATGTTCAATTTCAGAGAATAGCTGTTTAAGGCTGACAGGTTTCAATTTAATAATAAGTTTTCCCGCTTCAATCCTTGAAAGGTCAAGGATATCATCTATAAGCGTGAGAAGGCTTTCCCCTGATGTTTTCATGATTTCAACGTAGCTCTTCTGTTTCGGGTCCTGAATATCTGCTGACAGCAACTCACTGAAGCCAAGCAGTGCATTCAGGGGCGTTCGAATTTCATGACTCATATTTGCAATAAATTCTGATTTGGTCTGGTTTGCTGCCCTGGCAACTTTCCATTCTCTAAGCGCATTCTCCTTTTCAAGACGTTCGGTGATATCAATAACAAAGCCCTCATAATAGAACCCTGCCCCCTCTTCACTATGAATTTTGCTGGCAGAAATTGAACACCATACTTTCTCACCGCTCTTTTTAAACAGTTGAATCCGGTGGTCCACGACCTTTCCCGCTGTATCCAGCAATTGCATAAGATTTTTTTTATCTTTTTCAGAAGCGGGAAATAAGAATTGTTTTTCAGATGAGATCATCTCATCTGAAAACTGATACCCCAGGATTGTCGCAAAAGACGGATTTGCCGTGAGGATTGCACCGTCTGCGGTTATCCGAAAAATTCCTTCAACAGCATTCTTGAAAATACCCTTATACTTTCTTTCAGCAGCATCCCTTTCATTTTGGCGGATTTGAATGGTCTCCAGCATTCTGTTAAAGGAATCGTAAAGAATAGAGATTTCTCCTTCATGGGTATTCTTCAGACGGATGGAATAATTGTGTGCATCAGATATTTTTTTCGCAGTGTCCGATAGCATCAAGATCGGATCGGATATGATTCTTTGTGAATATCTGGCCAATAAATAAGCCATGAAAATAAGGCCAAATGCCAGAATAGTGGCAAGCAGGATTCTTGAATTAATTTCTTTTTTAATGTCAGGGCGGATCTTCAGATAAATCATTCCATACGTTTTGTCCTGGTAAACAATCGACTTGCTTAAATATAGAAACCCTTTTTGGTATTGATATGGTTTATTTGTCATATCAAATACAGCAGGGTCAATTTTTTCACCATCCACAAAGGATGCAAACAGTTCTTTGCCGGCATCAAAAACCCAGGCATTGGCTATGCCGGGAAAAAAATGAAGTGTTTTCAGATTTTCTGCAGCCTGACCCCGATAACTGAATGCTATTGCACTGACACAGCTTTGGCCCACCAGATCAGCAGTAATGGAGGCATGGTCAATCATGTTTTTTTTAATCCGGCTGATATCCATGATGGTAATAATGACAAAAGCTGTACCCATGGTTATCAGGCAGACAAAAAGAATAATGGCAATAATGCGATTTTTAATCGATTGAATTTTTGACAGAATCATATCACCCACCACCCCTCAAGTTTCAATTCACCTCATGATGATATGTATACTGCTTTCACGGATGTTTTGCAAAAAAGATTTGATTAGGGTTGATAGCCAATGCCATGCTGTATCCTTTGGTAATGCTGGTGTCGTTTTCATCAGATCCATTTTTTTTTGACTTTGAAAAGGATTTTGATATCATTATCACCATTGATCGCTTTCATGTAATATGTTACGGTAATAATCAGTTATTCACCTTTTTCTGGAGGTTCTATGCAAATATCAATTACGTTCAAGAACATCGACTCATCAGACAACTTAAAATCCCACATCCAAGAAAAATTCGACAGGCTGGATAAAATGCTCGACAGTCCTGCTGATGCCCACATGGTATTGTCCATGGAAAAATTATCAAATATCGTTGATATCAATCTGCACTGTGACAAAATCAACATCTTTGCAAAAGAAAAAAGTGAAAACAATATGTATGCCGCTATCGATGCCCTTTCGGACAATGTCAAACAACAGATCAAAAAATACAAGGAAAAACAGAAACGACATCTGGCAGGAGACAAACAAAGTATCAAAACCAATGAGTTAGAAATGGAACTGTCTGAGATCAATGACTGATTAAATTCTTAACAGATTTATCCCCATGTGCAAAAAACCGGGGATAAATCTGTTTTAATTTTACAAGAACAAAGGGATTGCATTGCTGACAGCCAGATCAAACAGGTCAAGGGCGAATTTGGGGAAAATCCCCAGCAGCAGGATGATCACAATCAAAACACCGCCCAGGCACTTTGAAAAAAGTTTCATTTTGATATTGATATTCCCCTGGGATTCACCAGTATAGGCAGCCCGGATCAGTTTCAAATAAAAATAGGCTGACACTCCGGCATTGATCACAGCGAAAATAACCAGCGGAACCATGCCCTGATCAAGGGCTGCAACAAAAACCAGCAGCTTGCCCATAAAGCCTGCAGTGGGTGGAAGACCTGCCAGGCCCACGGCTCCCACAGCCAGGGTAGCCGCCAGAATCGGTGAGCGCCTGTGCAGTCCTTTAACTTCAAGAAAGCCGACATTGTTGCCCAGTGGCGCCAGGTGATAGATGACATAAAAACAGGCAATGTTTAAAAACAGGTAAGCGGTTATATAATAGACTGCTGCCACCAGTCCCTGGTGATTTCCAGCCGCAATTCCCACCATCAGATACCCGGCATGGGCAATACTTGAATAGGCCATCAGCCGCTTCACGTCATTTTGAACAAGGGCTGACAGATTTCCAAGGGTCATGGACAATACTGCCAAAATCGAAATAATGATGGTGAGTACACTGGGCACATGGTCCAAAAGCGAAACCAGACGCAGCAGCATCAAGGTTGCGCCCACTTTTGGCAACGTGGCAACAAAAGTTGACGTTTCATTGGCAGCGCCCTGATACACATCCGGTGCCCAAAAATGCATGGGAAACATGGCCAGTTTAAAAAAGATGCCGCAAAAAATCAGGATAAATCCTACCACCAAAAGAGGTTCACTGGTAATCATTCCCGGAACGATCCGGGCCAGTTCATGCAGGTAGGTGGTATGGGTTATACCATACACATAACTGACCCCGTACAGGGTAAGACCTGTATTCAGTGCTCCGAACATCATATATTTCAGGGTGGCTTCCATCTGGGCCCGATACCCTTTTCCCTTCCGGCGGAAAGGAATAATCACATAGACTGAGAATGAAGAGATTTCCAATGCCAGGATCAAGGTTAAAAACTCAGCCGCACTGGACAGAAGAACCAGTCCGAACATACTTAAAAACAGGAAAAAATAATACTCGCCATTCAAGCGTTCCTTTACACCCAGAAGGCCGGGACTCATGGCAATGACAAAAGCAAACCCGGAACACAGGACCAGCTTGAATACCTGGGAAAACGGTTCAATACTATAGGCATTGAAAAAATAGACCCCGGTTTCATTGAATGAAACAATGGTTGCCGCTGTTGCAAGGTATGCACCAGACAGCGCAAGCCTTCGGAGGGTTTTTGTTGGCAGTTTCCCCAATGACAGAAAGAAAAACACCAGCGCCATGGTAATCAAAATAAATTCAGGTAAAAAATGCATCATGATATCTAATCCTGACCGATAAAATATTTAAATCAAACCCGAAAAAAGGGCTTTCAAAGAGAACAAAACAGCATGTCCTGTTGTATGCGGTTCAACCATATGTTCAATCCCATGGTGATATTGATCAAGCAGATGGGCCACACTGACATCCATAATGGCAAGGAACGGTTTGGGGAAAAGCCCGATCCAGAATACAAAAACAGCTAAAAATAAAAGCGTTGCCATCTCTCTTATATTCAGGTCCCACCCTTTTTTAGAAGGTTTGCCATGGTCATGGCCATCATCATCTGCCCAGATCATTTTCTGGGTCAGCCGGAGCATATAGGCTGCAGCCAGAATAGCACCGGGAATAACGGCAAAGCCTAAAAGCGTGCTTTGCTTAAACGCTGCAATCAGGATCATGATTTCACCCACAAAAGAGTTGGTTCCCGGAAATCCAAAAGAAGACAGAGCAAAAATCACAAAAAAAGTGAGGAACACGGGCATGGCCCGGCCCAAAGCAGAGTTATCCGCAATCTCCCGGCTGTGGGTTCTTTCGTATAAAAGACCGACACACACAAAAAGAGCACCCGTGGTAATACCATGGTTGATCATTTGCAAAACAGCGCCTTTAAGCCCCATGGCTGAAATCACAAAAATACCCAGGGTCACAAACCCCATATGCCCCACACTGGAATAGGCAATCAGTTTTTTCATATCAGTCTGACCCAAAGCCAGGTATCCGCCCGCAATAATGGAGACCACAGACAACACAATAAATGCAGGTGCAAACAACTGGAATGCCGCCGGTGTCATGGGAATACAAAACCGCAAAAATCCATATCCGCCCATTTTCAGCAGCACTGCAGCCAGGATGACACTGCCGGATGCCGGTGCCTCGACATGGGCTGCAGGCAGCCAGGTATGTAAGGGGAACATGGGAATTTTAATAGCAAAGGCCAAAGCAAAGGCCAGAAACACCAGGATCTGAAAACCAGGATCAAATTGCACATCCATAATGGCTGGAATAAAAAACGTGCCGGTCTTAATATAGATAGAGATCATGGAAACAATTAAAAATACACTACCCAGCAGGGTATACAGAAAAAACTTGATGGATGCATAATCTTTTCTTTCTCCGCCCCACACGGCAATCAGCAGGTACATGGGCACCAGCATGGCTTCCCAGAAAATAAAGAAAAGAACCAGATTCAAACTGACAAACACACCCACCATAACGGTTTCCATCAATAGAATGGAAAAGACAAACTCTTTGTGCCGTTCGCCAATATAGGTAAATGAACACAGCAGGGCCACCGGCATGATGAAAACCGTCAGCATGACCAAAAGCAGGCTGATGCCATCGATACCCACAGTATAATTCAGATTCAATGCATCAATCCAGGCCCGTTTTTCAACAAACTGGTACAAATGGGTGGACGTGTCAAACCGGTTGTACAACGGCAGAGCAGCAACAGCAGTAACAACAGAGACAATGACCCCCCATATTTTATGAAATGAGGCTTTCTTTCCCCGGCTGTCAGGAACAGCCAAAGTCACCAGGGCACCCAACAGCGGGAGAGCCAGAACCAGGGAAATGATCGGAAAGTTTAAGGTGTTATAAATCAGATAATCCATGAAGTCGTTATGCTCCTGTGTTAAACATGATGGCTAAAATGATCACGGCAAACAGAAAAATTACAGCTGTAGCAATATAGTGCTGAATCTTTCCGGTCTGGACATGCCTGAGCTGATCGCCACCGGCCAGAACCGATTTGGCTGACCCGTCAATGGCCCAGTCAATCCCGTCAACATCAAACCGTGTAACACCTTTTGCCAAAGCATTGGTCATCCTGATACCCACGGTTTTATACACATTGTTCAAAATATTATCCAGACCGCCCAGCCAGCGTTTGACCCCTGCCATGAACAAGGGTGTTCCCTTGCGGTAAAACCAGTCCAGATCCAGGGCAAGTTTGTCTTTGGGCTTCAAGCGTTTGATAAACAGATAAAACCCCAATCCTGTGAGGGCCAGAATCTGGAATGTTTCAGACAGATGATAGGCTGTATAAGGGTGATAATTCACCTCATAGGGCAATAAGGCGTAAAGGGCATGATAGCCTGGACCCATCCCCAGAAACAGGCATAAAAATGCTGCAATGGCCATGGCCAGATTCATGTTCCAGCCAGCCTCTCTGGGTACAGGACATTTGTCTGATTCATACGACTTGTCTGGGCCAAACCAGATAAAATACGGCAGTTTAATGCCAACGGACAAAAAGGTTCCCACAGCAGCCAGGGTGAGCATGAGCATGATCACGGGCTGATGATTTTCTCCGGCAGCAGCAATAATCATTGATTTTGAAATAAACCCGCTGGTCAAGGGAAACCCGGAAATGGAAATCCCGCCGATCAGGGTAAAGAAAAACGCCCAGGGCATGTATCGGTATAATCCGCCCAGCTCGGAAAGTTTTGACCGGCCGGTCATCTCAAGCACAGCACCAGCTCCCATGAACAGCAGGGCTTTATACAGAATATGGGCATAGGCATGGGCACAGGCACCATTAATGGCAAGCTGTGTCCCGATCCCGACGGCACAGACCATGTACCCCACCTGACTGATAATATGATAGGCCAGGATTCTTCGGGCATCATTTTCAATGACCGCATAAAAAACGCCATACAGGGTCATGACCGCACCCAGAATGGTCAGAACCCCAAATCCTGGAAAAGCCCGAGCCAGAACATACACTGCTGTTTTGGTGGTAAAGGCACACATGAAGACCGCCCCTGTTACCGTAGCTTCCGGATAGGCATCCGCCAGCCAGGCATGGAGCGGCGGAACTGCTGCATTGAGAATAAACCCGATCAGGATCAGATATTCAGCCAACCCTGCCGAAGCGGGCTCCAATTGATCAAAGGCCAGACTGCCGGTTGTTTTATACCGGAGCAGAATACCGCCTAAAAGAACCAGGCCGCCAATGGTGTGAATGAGCAGATACCGGAATCCTGCCCCCATTGCCCTGGGCCTTGGGCTGTACCAGACCAGAAAAACAGAGGAAAACGCCATCAGTTCCCAGAAGATAAAAACCGTAAGATAATCGCCTGCCAGGGTGGTGCCCAGCGCTCCGGCCACATAAAAAAATCCCGCGGCTTTCTGACCGGCCTCTTTGACCTTGAGTCCATACAAGGCCCCGATAAAAGCCATGATCACAAAAACATGGAGAAACACAAAACTGAGCTTATCCATCCGGCCAAACACAAGATCAAATCCCAGCCAGCTCACCTGACCGAAAACGCCACTGTCTTTTTGAAGATAAATAACACCCAGGGCAGCCAGGGGAACCATTAAAAAAACCGGTTTGATCAATCTGGCTTTATCCAGGACAGGCGCCAGAAAGGCGGCCACAATAAACCAGGTTGCCGGGTGCATGAACATACTGTTATCAATCATAATGTTTAATATCCTTCATCAGCCAGACATGATAAATCCCCTTGAACAGGGCAATCATTGAGACACAGCCGGCAAATGCAAACACAGCCCAGAAACCCCGGATGTGATCCCCCCAGAAATGGGCGCCATGCCGGTCGGCAAAGCAATCAAATATCACGGCTGCTGCAACACTGCCCAACAGCAGCGATTTGAGCAGATTCGGACGTTTACGAAAATACATCAATACTCTGAGCATTTAATTTACCACCAGACGAATAAGGGTTAACAAAGGATCCGGAAATATACCCAGGACCAGTGAGAAAAAGGCGGTCACCAGGATGGGCAGAACCATAAATAAAATCAGATTTGATGATTCATGGTTTTTAAACCCCGGATCAGCCATGGTCTCCTTACGGCCGGAATAGGCCTCAATTAAAATCGGAACAAAATAACCGGCATTCAAAAGAGAGCTGACCAGTAACACAACCAGAAGACCTGTGTTTTTAAGTTCCATGGTTCCCACGGCCAGGAACCACTTGGTCACAAACCCGCTCACCGGCGGCACACCGATCATGGACAAAGAGGCTAACCCAAACGCTGCCATGGTCAATGGCATGGTATACCCGGTCCCTTTAAGCTCTTTGATCTCTTTTTTGCCGGTGGCCACAAAAATAGCACCGGCACAGAAAAACAGCGTGATTTTTGAAAACGCATGATTGGCAATATGAATCAAACCGCCGGTAATTCCGGATGGGGTCAGCAAAGCCACCCCGAGAACAATATAGGATAGCTGGCTGATGGTTGAATAGGCCAGCCGGGCTTTCAGATTGGTCTGGGTCAGGGCCAGCAGGGATGCGGCAAGAATTGTAAACGACACTATATACGCTGTGATAATACCAAGGCCCAGATCAGACAGCATGGCTGTTCCAAATACCGATAACATGACCCGGGCAATGGAGAACACGCCGACCTTGACCACCACAACCGCATGGAGCAGTGCACTGACCGGAGTCGGTGCCACCATGGCAGAGGGCAGCCAGTTGTGAAGGGGCATGATCCCGGCTTTGGCAAAACCGAACAGGCACAGAAAATAGGATATCCCCACCAACAGGTGACTTGCATTTCCGTCAAAGATTCCCTTTACAATATCAGCAGATGTGAACTCCAGGGTGCCGGCTGTCAGATAAATAATCACCATGGCAGGGAGCAAAAATGCCTTGGATGTGAAAAAAAGGTAAATCAGATATTTTTTACCGCCCTCATACCCTTCCTTGTCCTGATGGTGAGCCACCAGAGGATAGGTCACAATGGAAACAATCTCATAAAACAGATACAGGGTAAACAGGTTGCCTGAAAACGCAGCCCCCATGGCACCGCCCACAGCAGCGGAATAACAGACATAAAACCGGGTCTGGGCATGTTCGGAAAGCCCTCTCATGTATCCGATGCAGTAAAAGCCGGCCAATATCCATAAAAATGAAGATGTCCCGGCAAACAGCAGGCTTAAACCGTCCACTCTAAAGGAAATATTGATGCCGGGTAACAGTTCGGTTACATGATACGTTAAAATAAAACCATCCAGAATATTGGGAACCAGGGTCAGAACAGAGCCAAAAGTCAGCACGGCTCCGGCAAAAGACCAGAATTCTCTGACATTCTCATATTTACAGGATATTAAATTTAAACCAGCTGCGACAAATGGCAGGATAACGGTGAAAAGCAGGGCCGGATGGGATACAAATGTCATTTCAAATCCTCTATAATTTCAAATCTTTTACATCATCCGGATCGATCGTGTAATATTTACGATAAACCGACAGGGTAACGCTGACCACAATGGCGGCTTCGGTTGCAGCAAGCCCCATGATAAACAGGGTAAAGGCCCTTCCTGTATCCGGTTCCAAGGCTGTAAACCGTGAAAAGGCCATAAAGTTCAGGCCTGCCCCGTTCAAAATCAACTCGATGGCAATGAGCATCCTGATAAATGACCGGCGCTGGATCAATCCATAACATCCGGCTGCAAATAAAAAAACGGCCAGAAGCAGATAAATATAAATATTTTCACTTAACATGGGTGTTGTCTTCCTTTTTAATGCTCGTCATTGCTGATGCCTGTCAGTATTAATATTCATCAGTATTAATATTCATCCAGGGATACCGACGCTTCTTCATCGGTGACATGCCCCCCCCGGGCCAGGATAATAGAGCCCACAATACCGATCAGCAGAATAACGGATATCAGCTCAAACGCCATACAATATTTATAAAGCAGCATCTCTCCCAAGGGCCCGATATCACCGCTCGGGAATGCTGTGGAAACTCTCCATTGTGTATTTAAAACCAGAAGACCCATGGGCGCTGCCACAAGAATACAGGCAGTCAAGGCCAGGGGCAGATGTTTACCGGTAATTCGTCTGCGGTTTATTTCGCTGGGGGTGTAAGAAACCATAATACCAAATACCAGCACCACACAGAGCGCACCAATGTAGATCAATACCTGCATCAAGGCCATAAACATGCTGCCCAGAAAAAAATACAGCCCTGAAATCCCCAGCATGCACAGGGCAAGCCCCAATACCGTATGCATGAGAAGAACCACCCGTGTTACAGCTATATAAGCCCCAAGGACCGTCATGAGAGCAAATGCGATAAACAATATGTCAGACATGCTTTGTATATAGTTCATTGACTTTGTTTCACCTCTTTTAACAAATCAAACATAAAATCTTCTTTACACAGGGAAGCCAGTTCATACTCACAGGAAAAACCAATGGCACTGGCCGGGCAGACATCCACACAATTACCGCACAAAGAACATCGGGTAAAATCATACACATATTGGATGAGCACCTTGCCTTTTACCCCTTCCTGCTTTTCTCCTTCAAGATCAATACATGAAGAGGGACACTCGTTAGCGCAGCGATTGCAGACAATGCATCGGTGTGAACCAGTCTCAGAATCTTTCACAAGTTCAAGACGGCCCCGGATATTGGGGGTCACATCAATTTTTTCCCTTGGATACTGGACCGTTACAATGGGTTGAACAAATGCTTTGAACGTCACCAGCATACCGCTGAGCAGGCTTTTTGACCCGCTATAAAGATCATGGAAATAACCGTTCATATCATCCCCTTTAAAATTGGAAACAATTTAATACAAACAGCGGTCAACAACAGGTTCACCAGAGAAAGCGGAATCAGATATTCCCATGAAAAATTTAACAGCTGATCAAACCTGACCCGGGGAAATGTCCACCTGATCCAGACCATAACCAGCATGAGCACATACACTTTGGCCAGAAACCATATGGCTCCGGTATATTCAAAGAACGGCAAAGTGATTCCCTGCCAGCCGCCCAGGAAAAGAACCGTTGCAATGGAACAGACCAGAAACATGTTGGCATATTCTGCAATCAGAAATAATGAGAATCCAAACCCGCTGTATTCGGTATGAAACCCGGCAGTCAGCTCACTTTCCGCTTCAGGAAGGTCAAAGGGATTTCGATTGGTTTCCGCAAGCCCTGCAATAAAATAAATAATAAACGCCAGCGGTTGAACCAGAATAAACCAGATTTTGCCCTGGGCAAGAACAATTTTCTGCATGCTGTAGGTTCCGGTCATAAGCGCAATGCAGAGAATGGATAAAAGCACGGGAACTTCAAACGAAATATTCTGGGCAACCGAGCGCATGGCCCCGAATAAAGAGTATTTGTTGTTGGATCCCCATCCGGCCATGACAATGGTTAAAACATTGATAGACGCAATGGTCACAATAAACAGCAGGCCCAGATTAAAATCCTTTGCCTGAAGATTCCGGCTGAACGGAATGACAATAAACGGCAGAACAACCGGTGCAAATGCCAGGATCGGTGCAAGCCGGAAAAGAATTCCATCAACATCCTTTGGAATAATCAATTGCTTGCCGATAATTTTAATTCCATCCACGGCCAGTTGTAAAATGCCATGCGGGCCCACTTCCATAGGCCCTGGCCGGCGCTGGATCCTGGCAGCGATTTTTCGCTCCAGATACCCCATGATCAGGGCATTGACAAACCCGAATGCGATCATGATCACAGCATAAGAAATGACCCGGACCATTATACCAATCAGTTCTTCCATAATATTCCCGCTGACACACTTAAGTTTGGATTTAAATATGAATCCATAATTGTATATGCATTAAACCCCAGACGTTCCCGAATATGTTTCATTAGCGATCAATCTCCGGTATGACCAGGTCAAAGCTTCCCATGGTGGTAACCAGATCAGACAGCAACATGTCCGAGCACAAATCCGGCATCACACTCAAATTGGAAAATGACGGCACTCTTATTTTCAAGCGGTATGGCACATCCGTTCCATCCCCGATCAACAGAAAGGTCAACTCTCCTCTGGCTGTTTCAACACTGAAACTGGTCATGCCGGGGTTAAGCTTGATTTTCCCTTTTACCTTAGTGCGAAAATCTCCTTGGGGCAGTTTGTCCAGGGCCTGTTCAATAATCCTCAGGCTCTGTTCCATTTCAGCAAATTTGACCAGGTACCGGTCCATGCAATCCCCTTTTTCCCCCACAGGCACATCAAAATCAAATTCCGGATAAACCGAATAGGGTGCATTTTTCCTGACATCATACTTGATCCCGCTCCCGCGCAGAACAGCGCCGGTTACCCCGTAGCGCCGGGCCATATCCGGGGATATGACCGCAATTTTTTTCATTCGCTGATGAAGAATCACATTGCTGCTGATCAGGGTATCATACATGGGGAACCGGTCTCGAAGCTGTTTGATAAACCCCTTTGTCCGTTCAATAAACTTGTCATCAATATCCTTCATGACACCGCCCACCCGAAAATAGCTGTAGGTCAGCCGGGAGCCTGTAATATCTTCCAGAATATCCAGAATGGTTTCCCGATCATCAAAGGTATACAGAATCGGGGTAAAGGCACCCAGATCCAGAATAAAGGCACCCAGCCACAACAGATGGCTGGCGATCCGGTTCAATTCGGCTGTAATCACCCGGATATATTCGGCCCGTCGGGGAACCTCAATATTGGCTGCCCGTTCAATGAGCCCGGCATACCCATGATTAAAGGACATGGCATTGACATAATCCATCCGGCCGACATTGGCAAAAAATTTGGACCAGGATCTGGATTCACCGATCTTTTCATGCATCCTGTGACCAAACCCCAAATCCGGCTGGGGATCGAGCACATATTCACCATCCATTTCCAACACCACGCGAAGTACGCCATGGGTACTGGGGTGCTGGGGACCCAGGTTCAGATAGAACCGATGTTTTTGTTCGACATCGTGATCAGGGGTTAATGGTTCATTCGTCATGTTGATCTCCCTGACCGAAAATGGTCTCCACTGATTTGAGCGTTTGTTCATTCTTTAATAAGGGTTTTAAATCCCGGTCAGACACATCCAGAATAAAAGGCTCCATATTCGGGTGGCCAATAAAGGTTACGCCGAAAAAATCCCGGGTTTCACGTTCATGCCACTGTGCACCCTGAAAAATATGACCAATGGTAGGCACTTGATTGTTTTCGTCCACCGGGCACTGAATCATGATGCGATGATTCACATCATACCGGGCAAACTGATACAGCATTTGAATTGCAGGGGTTGTATGACAGGCTGTGACAAATCCGATAAAATAGTCGTGGTTAAAAAGCACCTGGACAACATCTTTTATTCGATCACTGGATTCAACAACCAGCAGGGCATGAAACCCTTTGGTTCGATAATCGGTCTCTGTGACCTGGACCGGTAGATTTGACAAGGCTTTGGCTATTTTTTGAGTATACTCATTCATGTATCAGGTTCCTTGTTTGCGGTTACCCTTTTACCTGGGGAGGATGAGACTTCTGGGGGAAAGGATGACGAACACCTGCGATCTTTTCCTGGAGCTTGAAAAGGCCCTCCATGAGCGCTTCAGGTCTGGGCGGACAGCCAGGTACATACACATCGACGGGGATCAGCTTGTCCACACCTTCAATAACATTATAATTTTCTTCCACGGCAAACGGCCCCCCTGATATGGCACAGTTACCCATGGCAATCACCCATTTGGGATAAGGCATCTGCTCGTAAAGGGTCATCAGTGCCGGTGCCATTTTCTTGTTCACCGTTCCTGAAACAATCATAAGATCACATTGCCGGGCAGATGGCCTGAACACTTCAGCACCGTAACGGGCCATATCAATCCGGGCCATTCCGGTTGCCATCATCTCAATGGCACAGCAGGCCAGGCCAAACGTCATGGGCCACAATGAATTGGCCTGACAAAATCTTAAAATCGTATCAACGACTTCCAGTTTGAGCAGCGGCCCTTGATCATACTCTTTTTCTACGCCATAAACACGTTTTTTAAGGTCCTGCGTAAAAGCATCTAATGCTGTATTTTCGGCAATCTTTTTGTCCAATCGAACGCTCCTTTAACCCAGGCATAAACAATGGCCAGTGAGAGGATAAAAATAAAAATAAACAATTCAAGAATTCCCCGAACCGCAGACACCTTTTGAAACACTTCCACGATGGGAAAAAGAAAAAGGATGTCCACATCAAATACCAGGAACATCAAAGCATACAGATAGTAAGAAATCCCATACCGGAAGTCCCAGGCCGTTCCAAACGGGTCCATCCCGCATTCGTACGCCTGGCGTGTTTTTTTATAAAATATCCGTTTGGGCCGAAGCAGGTAAGAGATGGCAAAGGGAACAAGCGCTGCAATGGAACCACCGATTAGAAATACCACTATGTACACTGAGTCGATCAAGTAATCCGGACTCATTTTTTTCACCTTACAATATCGTTTTGTTCAGGTAATATAAAAAAAAGGTGCTTCAACCCTCATTTAAAGGTAGAAGCAGTCCTTGCCACTCCGATGCCAATTTTTCGGACAAGTAAGTATCACATATCACAAGTTTTTGTCAAGGAAGCTGAACCAGCAAAATCCACCTTCTGATTTTTACAGACCCTCCCAAAATTGTTTTTTTGGATCATTCAACGGGCGGGCCAATTCATAGCAGAATTTTAGCGTACTGGGGTATAATACAGGTTTAGAGTCCCTACTTTTTACCGAAAAGCAATTTGATAATGGCTTTATGATGCGAGGCCAGGACCAAAATGACAATTCCGGCAAAAACATATTGAATCAACTGGAACCGTTGTTCTAAAAAATCAAAAAAGAAAAACCACACCATTATGGCAGCCAGGGTTCCGGAAAAAGTTGCACTGAAGTTCTTGAGCAGGTTAATTCTAAGTAAATATCCGATCACTGATCCCACAACAGGTCCTGTAACAGGAAGAGGCAGCATGACAAAAACGAAAAGACCGATCCACCCAAAAGACTGAACCTTGCTTTTTTGCTCTATTGCTTTTTGAGTCAGCCTTTCTATGAGGTTTGTCACCCATATGATTCTGATATAGTTTTGTGTCGTTAACACAAAAATCGAATACGTAAAACAGACAATCAATACTTCAAGATAAAAATTATATATAATTGTAGCGGTTGGACTGAATCCGTTCATAATACACAAACCGATCCCTGCAGCACGGCCTCCAAAAGAATGCACAAAAAAAGCCATTCCCAAGGTTTTTGCCGTTTCAATATCGAGTGCCGCAAAGTATCCGATTACAATGAGAAGCAATAAGGAAAGGATGAAGCCTGTGCAAAGAATTTTGCCTTCAGTGGTATAAAATAATTTTTGTCTCATATGGGTTCAGATACTTCTTTTTCATTCCGGTCTATTCAATTGTATTAACCGCGTTGTTATAGAGAGAGTTTTGGATAAAGTCAAGAATATAATGGGCGCATGATATAATTATTATATAAATTCAAATACTTGTATTAAATTCCATAAAACATTCCGTATGGGAACTCGCTTTTTGTCAGTCAAAATATAAAAAACAATTCAAATCCGAAAAATTTACGCCAACCTGATAAAGATACGACATATATTACGTTGAATATGATGCCCGGTATGATTTGAAAGTGATTAAAAACCAAACATGACTTTTAACTTTCAAAGAAAAAAGACCGCTTGTACCTTACTGCACATCTATGATAATTCTTTTTAACTCTTATTTTTTAAAAATAAGAACATTTAACCTTGGATAAACTTAATACTGTGATTTTGGGATATGTTGTGACCGACGACCATGAAATAAAAAAGATAAAACATTTAAACTGTGTATTGCGGGCATTCCGAGATGTTGGCAGACTCCTTGTCACTCAAAATGACAAGCAGAAGCTGATCAACGGCATCTGCGATGTCCTTGTGGACCAAAGAGGCTATTTTAATGCCTGGATCGGCCTGTTCAACCATGGCAATATCGTCCAGATGGTTGCCCAGGCAGGTTTTCGAGAACACTTTAATGTCATGCACGAAAAATTAAAAAAACAGCAGTTTACCCGGTGCATTCAAAAAACATTTGAATCAGAAGCAGTCTTTCCTGTGTCAGACCCTGTCATTGAATGCCGGGACTGTATCTTTTCCAAAAACTATTCAGGCAGAGGTTCCATGGCAGTGCGGCTCAGTCATGAAGGAACCAATTATGGATTTTTGGTGTTATCCATTCCCCAGGAACTCAGCCAGGATGAAACTGAAAAAAAAATTGTCAAAGAGATCGCAGATGACATTGCCTTTGGCCTTTCCCGCATCGACCTTGAGGACAAACGGAAAGAAGCGGAAAAAGCCCAGGAACAAAGCAATTTAAGATTCCAAACCTTGATTGACAACTCCTTGAACTGTATCTCAATCATACAAAACGGCAAAGAAGTCTATCACAATCCCGGTCTTAAAGAGATTCACCGCCTGATTAAAAAGACCTTTTCACCTCCTGATTTTGAAAATGTCTATTCAGAAGACCAGCTGATGATACAAAGCGCGTATAAGGACCTGATGGCAGACAAAATTGCCCATATCGACATGGAATTCAGATACTACCCCCACGGACTTGAAAAAAAAGATGCCGAACTCAGATGGGCGCTTGTCAGTGCCAGAAAAATCGATTACATGGGGGTTGAATCCATTCTGACCAATGCCATGGATATCACGGACACCAAAGAAGTTGAAACGTTTTTAAGAATCCAGGATAAAATGACATCCCTTGGACGAATCACCGCCGGCATCGCCCATGAAATACGCAATCCTTTATCCGGCATCTATATCTATCTTAAAGCCTTAAAAAACATATACAATAATATGGGCGACCTTAAAAATATCCTCTCCATTATTGACAAAGTTGAACTGGCTTCGAACAAAATCGAATCCATTATCAAACGGGTCATGGATTTTTCAAAACCAGGCAGCCCCCAGTGCGTGATGACCAATATCAATGAAAATATTGATGAAGTGACCCAGCTGACATCGGTTGCCTTAAGAAAAAACGGGATCACGTTAATCAAAGACCTTGATCCGACAATCCCGGAATGCTGGAATGAACCCCACCTGATTGAACAGGTGGTATTAAATTTGATTACCAATGCAGCCGAAGCCATGAAAGACTATGCAGGCGAAAAAACCATTGAGCTGAAAACGTATCTGACAAATGGCAATGTTGCCATCTCCATCCAGGATTCCGGCCCGGGCATCCCCATGGCCAGCCGATCAAAAATTTTTGATCCGTTCTATACCACCAAAACCAATAGTTCCGGTATAGGCCTGAGCATCTGCCACAGAATCATTACCGACCATGGCGGTTCACTAAAGGTCAATTCCACTGCCAGGAAAGGCGCCCAGTTCATCATTGAACTGCCCCTTCAAAAAAGGAGCGGCCCATCTTGATACGATACGCCATCAGTGTTGTGGATGATGAGGAAACGATCCGTGACAGCCTGGCCATGCTTTTGTCCCATGACCATGACGTGTCCTGCTTTGCTGATGCAGAATCTTTTTTATCTGACCTGGGAAATGTTCAAACCGATTTGATTTTGATGGATATCGGTCTTCCCGTCATGAGCGGACTGGATGCCCTGGAACTTATCAAAAAACAACAGCCGTCTGTTCCGGTTATCATGATCACTGCATTTGAAGATATCAACATGGTTATCCGGGCAATGAAAGCCGGTGCCTTTGATTTTATTCTCAAACCCATGAATCCTGATATCCTTGAGTTGACCATCAAAAAAGCCATTGCTTCCATTGCCCTGAGAAAAGAAGTTGAAATCCTCCAGGAAAAATACCTGACAGACAATCAGCCCTGTTTTATCGGTGAAAGTAAAAATATTGAAGATGTCATGGATTTTATCAACATGGTAGCCAAAAGCCCGGATACCCCCATCATGATACTGGGCGAAACCGGCACGGGAAAAGAGCTGATTGCCAATGCCATCCATGCCAGAAGCCCGATCTTCCAAGGTCCCTTTGTTGCCGTAAACTGCTCGGCTTTTCCGGATGACCTGATTGAAAGCGAACTCTTTGGTTATGAAGAAGGCGCTTTTTCCGGTGCAAAAAAACAAGGGAAAAAAGGACTGATCGAAGAAGCGGATAACGG
>JBDRPM010000097.1:0-48623 GCA_043827005.1 Pseudomonadota bacterium
ATCCCTCGCATTTCAATCCAGCGATTTCTTAAATAAATACCATTAATAATCCACAGGATAGGATTTAGTTGTAAGATGATAGCAATAATCCATATCCATCTGTTTCTAAAAAGAATAAAACAGTGAGTAATTATTACAAAAAAACATATTGTCACAATCACGACTGCATCTACTTCGTTTGATAGGAGAATCACATCTGTTCCAGCAACAAGAATCCCCATCCAACCAACGAAATATCCCCATTTATATGATTTTACATCGGGCTTTTTCTTATGTAATGATTTATCCATTATGAATGCTACCGGAGTTACAATCAGCCAAGAGAGCAGAAATATAAGAGTACAATTTATAAAAAAAATATCATCGATCATGTTGATTCCTTGGTTATTATATTTTTATCTGAGGAAGATTTTAATAGCCTGATCAAAAAAAACAGGGTTTTCTGGTTTGTCTTCATACCACTGCCTTGCATGCATAATGTGTTATTGCAACTAAACAGAGTAGTAAAATTCCGAAACCGGACATTAGTATTTTCATTTGATTCTCCTTATGTGGCTAATCCATAGCACTTCTATAGGATTTATTAAAACTGTTTGCAAGTAAACCCCCTATAAAACTTCGTCAGCGACCTCCACAGCCCTCCTTAAAGCCCCATTAACGAGATGCGCATATCTCTGAGTCATTTCGATTGTACTATGCCCCAGGAGTTCTTTAAGCGTGTATATATCGACCTTTCCAGAGCTGGCGAGGTAGGAGGCATAGGTGTGTCTGAGGTCGTGGAACCGGATAGTTATCCCGGCTTTTTTTCTGATACGTCTCCATATTGAGTTAAAACCATTAGGGCTGTATGGCCCATTCTGAGATGAGAACACATGCTCACATATTCTTAGATCCTTAGCCAATAAAAGAGCTTCATAAGCTTTCTGGCCTATCGGCAGGGTCTGGCTTTTACCGTTTTTAGTTATAATGCCGTGGAAGGTCATCAGGTGGTTCTCAAGATCAACATCCTCCCATCTAAGGGAAAGGATCTCCCCACGCCTTTTACCAGTATATAAAGCAAACTTCACCACGAGAGCACCTCTCTGATTCTCCCACGAGCCCAGCACAGCAAGAAGATTCTTTAGCTCTTCTCTCGATAAGGGATTGTTAACACGGTTGTCAAACTTCGGTGGCTTCACCTTTATGCAAGGATTAAGGCCAGAGTAGAGATCACGCCTAATTGCCCAGTTAAACACCCTTTTTTGTAATATAAGGACATGTTTAACGGTCTGAGGGGCATATGGCTTGCCTATTCTATTGTCAGGCCCACGCATTTTATCAAGTACGGTTTCAATGTCCAGTGCCGTGACTTTGTTCATTCTCATACTTCTAAGATGCGGTTCAACATGGTGCATCCAACGGTCTTGATCTTCCTTCCATGTTTTCTTATTAGCCTTTGCCCAAGACAGATACTTATTCCAGACATCCGATAGAGCAGGGATCTTATTGATATTAAGAACCCCGTGCTCGATAGATTCAGTCTTTAGCTTGGCTTCAACCTTCTTGGCAAGCTCTAAGGAATCAACTATCTTTGACTTCCGTTTACCCGTGGCAAGCTTGACAGTAACCCTGTACTTACGGTTACCGGGTGTGAATTTGTGGTTGCATTTCCTGCATTCTTTAGTGCCGATCTTAGCGCCAGACTTGCATTGTGGACAGTGTACATTGATTGTCATTTGATACCCCTTCTTGGTTTGGGTATCTCAAAAGGTGTGTAAATAGTGTGTAAATAGGACGGTTTTAAGTGGGATAAAACTAAAAAAGGGCTACGCTTTAAATAACGTAACCCTCTAATATACTTGGTGATCCCAACGGGATTCGAACCCGTGTTACCGGCGTGAGAGGCCAGCGTCCTGAACCACTAGACGATGGGACCTTTAAAAAGTATCTATTTGTATATTAAACCGGGGTGAGTTGTCAACAAATAGAAGAGAGGGTGGCTTTTTAAGTGGGTTATTCTGCTTTTTTCTTCTTGCCTTTTTTTGCTCCGAAAATAAAATAGACCAGCCATCCCAGCAGGGGGATAATGGCAATAAAATGCCAGATGATTTTGGCTTTTGTTGATTCAAAATCCTTGAGGATAATATCGATCAGGGCCAGCATGGTCAGGCCGAACGAGATGGCAAATGCGATGAGTATGTATACAATGGTTTGATCCATGGGGCAGCCTATTTTTGGAGTTTGTCTGAAATTACCAGCAGGGTGTCAACGTAATAATTGCTGTGGTTGTACTTGAACAGGACTTCATGCTGTTTTTGTCTGGGAAGGTTAGGTTTCCAGCCGTGATGTTTCAGGTAGTTGGCAACAGAGAAAATGGCATCAGGATGGGTAAACAGATCAATTTTCCCGTCGTTGTTGCCATCTTTTGCCAGGGTGAGGGCATTGGAGGGCATGAACTGGCAATAACCAATGGCACCGGCAAATGATCCCTTGATGGTATCTATTTCAAATCCTTGTTTTTCAGTGTACTGGATCAGGGCTTTAAGTTCTGCATATCCCCAGTTGAGGCGGTCTTCAATTTTTTTGGTAAAGATTTTTTTCTTGGGTTTTTTCTTGTCCGGAATGGTTTCCCAGATTTTTTCTCTGAGGGTTTCATCTTTTAAAGAAGCAATGGTGGCAAGGATGTTGACAGCCGTATGCTCGATAGGATAGGTGCCAAGCCAGGATTCAACCAGCAGGATGGCGGTGATAATGGTTTTATCAACTCCGTATTCTTTTTGGGCCTGGTCCAGTTCTGTTTTGTGCAGTTCCAGATATTTTTGGGCTTCATCAATGGCTTTGGGTTGTGTAAATTTTCGGTAGGGGTCTCCTGAAGATTCAAAATATGAAAAAAAGGTGGCAACGCCTGGGGAAGTGAAAAAAACAGACTCTTTGGAAAAAATGGCCTGGATTTTTGCAGGATCAAATCCATCCTGGATCAACTGGCTGGCTACAGCATCCAGCTCAGTGCCTTTTTTGGCTGTTGTCTGGGCTGGCAGGGGTGGAACGATGGCCAGCAAAAGAAAAAAAAGGATAATGAAAATCAGGTATTTTCGAGCAGGAACGGTCTTCTTTTTCATGGTTTTCTCCCTTTATTATGTCAATCGCAATGTGCCTGAGTGCTGCAAACAGGCATGCGCGATAGTATTCTTTTGGTTCCTTATAACGTATTTTTTTTCAGATTGCATTAAAAAAACAGGAATAAAAAAGCACCCGGCCATTAAATTGCAATGACCGGGTGCCGGGTTTTGTTTCCAACCCCTTAAGTTGAGTCCTAAGCTGGATCAGATTGAATAGTAAAGCTCAAATTCATGGGGATGCGGACGGCTGATAACCGGTTTGACTTCGTTTTCCATCTTGTAGTCGCACCAGTAATCAATAACGTCTTTTGTAAACACATCACCTTTGAGCAAAAAGTCACAGTCTGCTTTAAGGGCTTCCAGCGCTTCTTCCAGAGAACCCGGAGCTGCTTTGATAAGCGCCAGTTCTTCGGGTGGCAGATCATAAATGTTTTTGTCCATGGGATCACCGGGATCGATTTTATTCTGGATACCATCGATCATGGCCATTGCAATGGCAGCGAAGGCCATATAGCCGTTTGCTGACGGATCAGGTGTCCTGAACTCGAGCCGTTTGGCTTTTGGATTGCTTGAGTACATGGGCAGACGGATGGCAGCGCTTCTGTTTCGGCTGGAGTATGCCAGTTTTGTGGGGGCTTCAAATCCGGGAACCAGACGTTTGTATGAGTTGGTGGTAGGGTTGGTAATACCGCACAGGGCTTTGCCGTGTTCAATAATGCCGCCGATTGCCCAGAGAGCTTCCTGGGACATGCCGGCGTATTTGTTGCCGGCAAAGGTGGGTTTGCCCTCTTTCCAGAAACTCATGTGGGTATGCATGCCGCTGCCGTTGTCACCATAAAGAGGCTTGGGCATGAAGGTAACGGTTGCGCCGTATTTATTGGCTACATTTTTGAGCACATATTTGAACCATGCCAGGCTGTCTCCCATGTTTACCAGAGAATCAAACCTGAGATCAATTTCGCACTGACCCGCAGAAGCCACTTCATGATGCTGGCATTCCATGGCAATACCAAGGTTTTCCAGAGTCAGCAGCATTTCTGTTCTCATATCCTGGTATTGATCCATTGGGGGAAGCGGGAAATAGCCGTGTTTGGAACGGATTTTATGACCCAGGTTGGGACCCATGTCTGAACTGGAGTTCCAGGGAGCTTCCGGAGAATCAATTTCAAAAAAGGATGCGTGGGGATCAGATTGATAACGGATATTGCCGAAAATAAAAAATTCAGGTTCCGGGCCGACATAGATGGTGTCGCCAAGCCCCGTGCTTTTGATGTATTGCTCTACTTTCCGGGCAATATTTCTAGGATCCCGGGAATACGCTTCCTGGGTAATCGGGTCATGGACATTTCCGATGAGAACAAGGGTGGGAACTTCAAAAAATGGATCCATCTTTGCAGTGCGGGCTTCCGGAATAACGATCATGTCTGAGTTATCAATGTTCTGCCATGCTCTCATGGAAGACCCGTCAAAACCAAACCCGTCTTCAAATGAAGACTCAGACAGTTCACATGTGGGCACTGAAAAATGCTGCCATGTTCCAATAAAGTCCATGTAACGGATGTCAATCATTTTGACATTGTTTTCTTTTACCATTGCAAGTACGTCTGCGGGTGTCATTTTGCTTCCTCTCCTATGTGTTTTAGGGTTGCTTAATACGGTTAAAGCGCTTCTGTTCCTGTTTCACCGGTACGAACCCGAATCACCTGTTCAACCGGAAGAACAAAAATTTTGCCGTCACCGATTTTTCCGCTGTTGGCAGCATTTCTGACTGTCTCAACTGTTTCGTCTG
This sequence comes from Pseudomonadota bacterium, assembly GCA_043827005.1. Taxonomy (GTDB): domain Bacteria; phylum Desulfobacterota; class Desulfobacteria; order Desulfobacterales; family Desulfobacteraceae; genus Desulfobacula. The sequence goes on from JBDRPM010000097.1 coordinate 4,888, forward strand.
CTCTTTCATCGCTGACAACAATTTCGATTTTTATTTTAGGGACAAAGTCCACAACATATTCTGCACCTCTGTATATTTCTTTGTGCCCTTTTTGCCGGCCATAGCCGTTGACTTCAGTCACGGTCATGCCATAAACTCCGATTTCGCTTAAGGCTTCCTTGACATCATCAAGTTTAAACGGTTTGATAATTGCTTCAATTTTTTTCATTACGAACCTCCTTTGCGTGTATTTGTGGAAGACTTTCCAAGATTGCATTCTGGATCTGTTAAAGTCTATTTTCATTTTCTATTTTTGCGTCATTCTCTATGCTTTTGACATAAAATACATCCATTACCTGATCAACTTTTGTGGCGACCATGGCCACATTAACATTAAGATCATTCCGATACAATGCGTTGGTGATGGAAAATAAAAGTCCGGGAAAATCATAGGTGATCACTTCAATGATCGTGAAAAAACTGGATGTTTCATTGTCAATACGGACATGACTGGGTTCAGGTCTGCTGCCAGACAGCACCCGGAGCGTTTTGGGAATTTTGTTCAGGGCATTGTCCAGAAAATGATCATTGGTAATGGCAAGGGCCAGGTCTTCTTCTGCTTTTTTCCATTTGTCTGTTTCAAACAGCAGGTCTTTGGGTGGATGGACCTTGAAAATATCAAGGGCATGCTCTTCACCCAGTTGATAAGCCTGGGATGCAATGATATCCAGGCCGTTTAAAAAAAAGACCCCGGCTATTTTTGAGTACAGTCCGGGTTTGTCTCTGCCGCAGATGGATACGGTGCGGATATCAGAATCCTCACCCTTTGCTATCTGCCAGATAAATGGTTTATCGCCAAGGTTTCGATACAGGTTGATGTGATCCACAATGATTTCAGCCGGGACATCGGCCAGATATCGTCTGGACATGGATTCAAGCTGTTCACAGGTTTCTTCTTCCCGCCAGCTTTCCTTGAGCAGTTTCAAAACATCTGTTTTCTTTTTTTCGATCATTTTTTGAATTTTTCTGCTTGCAAGCTCTCCTTTTTTGAGCATGGCCATGGTTTTTAAAAACAGATCCTTGATCAGATTTTCGGTCCAGTCGTTCCATGCTTTGGGGCCTGTGGCCTGGGAGTCGGCAATGGTCAGCAAAAACAGCATCCTGAGCAATCGAAGCTTGCCAACCGTGTTGGCCATATAGACAGTGGTTTCCTCATCAAAAACATCCCGTCGTGTGGCGGTTTTAACAAGAGACAAATGGTTTGTGATTAAAAACAGGGTGTCCTCTATTTCAGCATCATTAAAACCAAACCGGTTCAGAATGGGCAGTGCTATTCTGGCACCGGCCCGGGAATGTTCTTTTGCCGGGTCGGATTTTCCAATATCATGGAGCAGGGCTGCAAAATACAGGACATTTTTATTACGGACTTCTTTGAAAACAGAATGATACAGGTGGTTGGTCTCGGAATTTCCTGCTTCTTTGAAACCATTGATTATTTGAACACACCGGATTGAATGTTTGTCAACCGGGAACAGATGATAATGATTGTATTGAATCTTGTTTACAATGCTTGAAAATTCAGGAATGAATTTTTCAAGGATACCGGTGGCCAGCATGACATTTAAAACATTAAATTCCCAATAGGAAAGCGACAGTATTTTTTTAAATATCCTGATGCAGACCGGGTCATTTTTTAGTTTATCATCCACCAGATGCGCAAATTCACTGACAATTCGCCTGGCTTCAATGGACAGCGGGATTTTTTTCTGTCCGCTTTCCAGAAAGATTTTTAACAAAATGGTCGGGTTCTGGAGGATGATGATGGTGTTGGCAAAGTGCAGACGTCGTTTTTTGACCACAAGCCCGTCTGTTTTGGTGGGGCGTGATTCTGTGGTGCCTTTTTTGACACGAATACTGGCCAGAATGTCTTCAAACGTGATTTGGTTAATCTGTTTTAAAAAGTCCATGCGGGAATGAAGATCACCTAAAAAGCGCTCGACATCCGGCTGCTTTTTTTTTGTTTTATAGCCCAGCAGGCCCGCAAGTTCAGTCTGGTATTCAAAATGAAGGGTATCACATTTTCTTTTGGTGATGTGGTGCAGGAAGTTTCTGATCTTCCAGATGTCGGTCAGGGCCTTTTCCAGATGGATATATTCAAAATGGGATAAAAATCCGTAATATTCCAGATCCCGGCGGGTTTTGATGTCAGATTTGATTTTTGCGTACCATAAAAGGGTATGGTAATCTCTTAATCCGCCAAATCCGGATTTAAGATCCGGTGCAATCAGGTAGGTTGAATCTCCAAAATCAAAATGGCGTTTTTCGCCGTGTTCAAACAAATAATTCAAGGTATCTTTCAGGTGTCTGGCAGATAGATCTGCCCGGAATTTTTCGATAAAGGCAGTGTAAATCAGAGAGGCGCCGCAAATGAACCGTGCATCCAGAAAAGTGGTTAAGATATCAAAACGCTCAAATCCCATCCTGATGCATTCATCTATGTTTCGAACCGCATAGCCGACTTCAAATCCTTTGTCCCACAGAGGGTAGAGCAATTCCTGGACAAAGGCTTCAACTTCAGGGGGAACCTTTTTTTCAAATAAAATTAGCAGGTCAATATCCGAATGAATACACTGCTCTTTTCTGCCGTATCCACCCAGGGCAATCATGGCAAACGGGGAACCTGAAACCGTTATTTTTCTGGCAGAGATGCTTTTTTCATAGACAGTGAAAAAGTATTCATCCAGAATGCCGGTATACTTTTTTAGAAAGTCTGGTTCATTCCCGTCAAGAAAACTTTTGGTTAAGTCTTCTTTTTGTTGGGTTAATATGTCAGCGTTTGTTTTATCCATGCCCCTGGTTTTAAATAATAATGTGTTTTGTAATCTGCCTTTAATGGTTGACTGTTTTTAACTTTTCTTTTTAACTTTTTTTAAACATAAGCAATGGCCGTGCCAGTGCAGGACTGGCCTGGCATTGCTCTTTCCGAAATAAAACAGCATAGCAAAAAAGAGCGTTATTAAAACTAATATTACAAAAATGAAACAAAAAAGTTGAATTAAATTTCATTTTCGTATGTTATAAAAAATAACAAAATTAGTGAGAATAGTAAATCATAAAAAATATAGCAAGATAGTTGAACGAAGATGGGAAAAGACAACCGTTGAAAAAATGAAAGGGGTGGGCGGTTAATCTTTGTTTTCTATTTTTTCCGGTTCGTCTTCTTTTTTTTCAACCTTCGGGGTTTTTGTGGCATTCTTGAAATTCATAATGCCTTTTCCCAACCCTGATCCGATTTCCGGCAGTTTGCCGGCACCAAATATAATAAGGACTATTACGAGAATGATTGTCAGTTCCATGGGTCCAAGTCCAAACATGCTTTAGCTCCTGTTATTTTTGCATATCCTGTCTACAATAAATAAAAACACTATCATTAAGTTTTATAGCTGTCAATATTTTAGAATTAACCCCATCGTTGTAAAAGTTGGATTGCATGGTTATAATGATGATTCGATGTAAAGCCAAAAAGATTGTTCAATAAAAAATGGAGAGACCGAATGGATCATAAATCAGATAATCAATTTTACGGGGCAAAAAAATATGTTCTGGATCAGGAACTGGCCTCGATTGTCAATATTTCAATAAAACTTGAGATGCCGCTTCTGCTCAAGGGCGAACCAGGAACCGGTAAAACCATGCTGGCCCATGCCATTGCCCAGAGTTTGAACATGCCTTTGATTGTGTTAAATGTCAAATCAAGTATGAAGCTGGTTGAAGCGCTTTATCAGTATGATACGCTTACCCGGTTGAATGATTCCCGTTTTGGGGATTCCAAACGGGACGTGAGCAATATTGATGAATATATCAAGATGGGAAAGATCGGCCAGGCGTTTTGCGCAGATAAAAAGACAGTTCTTTTAATTGATGAGATTGATAAGGCTGACACTGATTTCCAGGATGATATGCTGGATGTGCTGGATCAGATGCAGTTTGATATCATTGAAACCGATCAGACCATCTCTGCCCGTAACCGGCCGGTGATCATCATTACCTCCAATGCCAAAAAAGATCTGTCCGATCCTTTTTTGGGACGTTGTAATTTTCATCATATTGCATTTCCAGAACCCAAAATGATGAGAAAAATTATTGATGTTCATTTCCAGAATATTGATGAGCAATTGGCTCAAAATGCCATTGATGCCTTTTATCGCATGCGGGATATCGGGAATATTGAAAAAAAACCAGCCACACGGGAGTTGATCAACTGGATCAGAGCGTTGGATGCAGACCCGAATTTTCGGGCAAAGGATCTGGTCAAAGACAAGCTTCCCTTTCTTGGCGTGCTGTTCAAAAAGAGCCCGGACTATGAACGGGTGAAACATCCGGCAACAGCAAGATCGCGATATTAATCGGAACAGCCCATGTTTTTAAGATTTTTTTATATGCTAAAAGAGGTTGGCATTCCAGTGTCGCCCACGGCATTCTTAACTCTGCAAAAAGCCTTGTACCAGGGAATGATTGTCAGCCTGGATGATTTTTATACCTGTGCCAGGGCCATTCTGGTGAAAAGTGAACGGTATTTTGATCTGTATGATCAGGTGTTTGCCAATCAGTTCCAGGGTATTCCATTGCCGGAACAGGACGGGTTTGAAATTGATGAAATGGCAGGGGCCATGCTGGATGAATGGCTGAAAAATCCGAAAATGCTGGCCAATGCACTGGGCATGGATGAAGAAACATTGAATAAACTGTCTCCTGAAGAGTTGATCGCATATTTCAAGGAGCGGCTCAAAGATCAGGACGGCCGTCATGATGGTGGCAGCAAATGGATTGGTACCGGCGGGGTGTCACCTGTGGGCCATTCAGGCTATCATCCCGGCGGCATGCGGGTGGGAGGGGAATCAAAGAATAAGTCTGCGGTTAAGGTTGCTGGTGAGCGGCGGTATAAAAATTATTCCACGGCAGGGCCATTGACCCAGGCCAATGTGGGGGAAGCATTAAAACGGCTTCGGCACCTGATTCCGTCTGGCCCTAAGGATCGGATCAATATTGACCAGACCATACAGGAGACCATTCGAAACGGCGGTGAAATTGAACTGATGTTTGACCGGGCCTTAAAGGATCGCCTGAAAGTGATCCTGGCCATTGACAATGGCGGCTGGTCCATGGACCCCTATATTGGAGTGGTACAAACCCTGTTTGACTATGCCAGGGCACAGTTTAAAGAGGTGAAAACCTATTTTTTTCATAACACCATTTATGATTATCTGTGGGAAGACCCGGCCCGGTATAAAAAACCTAAGAATATTATTGAATTTTCCAGAATGGACCCTGATACCCGACTGATTATTGTGGGAGACGCCAGTATGGCACCTTATGAGCTCATGGCCCATGACGGATCCATTCATATTACCGAAAGAAGCGGTCGCCCCAGCCTGGAACAGCTCAAGTATTTGATCCAGACCTTTGAGCATACGGTCTGGCTGAACCCGGTGTCTGAATCCATGTGGGGGTATACCCATACCATCATGGCCATTGCCGGTATTTTCCCCATGTATCCATTGTCTCTGGACGGGCTTGAAAAAGCTGTGACCCGGTTGATGGCCAAAACTTGACAGGCATTGCCGGGTGCAAGTCAAGATTTCAGGGCTTGATGTCGATACTGATTTTATAAAATGCGTTAGTATTTAAACCCGGTTATTTGAATAGGGTGTGACATGCAAAAAACGATTATGATCTGTCTGTTCTCTTTGCTTTGGGCAATGCCTTGTTTTGCCAGGGATTATATTGTGGAATTTGAGGATGAAAACTATAAAGAAGAGCAGCAATCCTTTTCCTATTCTCCGATCATCTATCATTCTATCCAGGTTCGCACCAGTGCCGGGCCCAAGCTGCTGGTTCTTACCGGGGATCATTATAATTATCGAAAATGGCTGCGGCAGTATATTGCCCAGGGAAAAGCGTTTATTGCCAAGGTTCATGAAGAGCAGGTCGATCAATTTATCACATCCAGTGCGTTTGACATCGACGTGACCCGCCTGCATCCTCTGGACCTTGAGCAATACAATAAAGCAGAAGAAAAAACCCGTCATTTAAAAAACCCGTCGGCCATGGCAGCAGATCAGAACGAGCGCATGCGGGCAATCGCTGCGGCCAACCGTTCCCGGCTTATTGATACACAAAGTCAATCCAATCAAAAAGGGACAGATTCAGACCGGATAACAAAAAATGCCCGGGAATCGGTTTTAAAAGAAAAGGCAGAACAACAAAAGGCCCGTGCAAATGATCAGGACAAAAAAGCCAGAGAAGACCGGGAAAAAGAGCAGACAATAATATTGGAAAAACAGGCTCAGAAAAAACAGGTGGAAAATGAGCAAATATTAAAAGAACTGGCTGAGCAGAAGAACCTTGAAGAAAAACGGGCAAAAGAACAGGAAGCCCTTTTTGCTCAGCTGGCTGACCAGCGGGCCAGGGATGAACAAAGCCGCAAACAGGAGTTGGAATCGCGCTGGCAGGAACTCAAACAGAGGTTGTTACAGGATGAAAGAATCCGCAATCTGGAAATTGATGCCAGAAACAGAGAAATTCAAAACAGGTGGCTGGAACTTCGGTACAACTTAGACCTGTAGATATATGAGGTCAGTTTTCAAGCCCGTATAGTGTCCGGGTATTGTTAAAGATAGTCGTTGAAAGTTCTTCAGGATCGGTTCCCCTGACCTGGGCCAGTCGCAATAAAACAGATTTTACAAATGAGGGCTCATTACGTCTGGCTTTGTTTTTCTGAGGGGCTGGTGTCAGGTATGGGGCATCGGTTTCAATCAGAATACGGTCTTCAGGAATCAAAGGAACCAGTTGCCGCAAAGACTCTCCTCTTTGTTCAATGGTCAATATGCCGGTAATGCCAATATAATATCCCAGATCAAGGTAGTTGAATAATTCTTCTTTTGTGCCGGAAAAACAGTGGACAACTCCTTTTCTGGTTTGAGGGCCGTGAATTTTGACCAGCTCATAAAATCGTCCGTTAGAATCCCGCTCATGAAAAATCAGGGGAAGGTTCAGCAGGTCAGCGGCCTCAAGTTGCCGGACAAAGCAGTTTTCCTGGTCTTTTTGGGGAGAAAACATGCGGTTGAAATCAAGTCCGGTCTCTCCCCAGGCTTTTACACAGGCATTCTTTCGGGCAAGTTCAATCAGGCTTTCAATGTCTTTTTTTGAACATTGTTTTGCATCATGGGGGTGAATGCCCACAGATGTGATGACATGACTGTGGCATTGTGCAATCTTGATGGCGTTTAATGATGTATTCAGATCAACGCCTACAACCATGATGCCCCGGACCTGTTCTTTTTTAGCCCGCTCAATGACATCTTCAAGGTCTTTGGTGTAGGACGGGTCGTCTAGATGAGAGTGAGAATCGAATAATATCATGGTTTTATCCTGTTTTTGAGTATGGTATCCTACCTATGGTTATAAATGATAAAGCCTTCACTGAGTGGAAGAAGCCGTTTTACGGTAACAGTGAAGGCTTAATGTAAGAAAAACTGTTTTGCAGCACTCCTTGACACAGACAATTTATATCAGTAAATTCAGTTGCAGTCAATTTATGGTGTGTTGTGTGGATGATAAGATTGCAAAAATATGGAAAATATACAGAATACCAACTCGATCATACGCTTGTTTAATGTCAGTAAACGGTACAACGGGAAGCTCGCATTAAAGGATATCTCCATAGATATTGAACAAGGAGAGTTTATTTTTATTTCAGGCCCGTCCGGCGCTGGCAAATCAACGCTCCTTAAGGTGCTGTACCTGGCTGAAAAAGTCTCAGAAGGCCAGATTCTGATTGACGGGATTAACCTTGCCAGGGTTTCCTCATCAAGATTACCGATATTAAGGCGCAGGTTCGGCATGGTGTTTCAGGATTTTAAACTGATTCCCAACCGAACGGTCTATGAAAATGTGGCCCTGGTATTGGAGGCGGCAGGCGCAAAACCGTCCTATGTTAAAAAAAAGGTCATGCAGGTGCTCAGAACAGTGGGAATGGACACAAAGGCCAAAATGCTTCCGCCAACACTTTCCGGGGGTGAACAGCAGCGGGTGGCTGTGGCGAGGGCAGTGGTGGGAGAGCCCTCTATTATTCTTGCAGATGAGCCCACCGGCAGTCTGGATTCAAAATCAGCCCAGACCGTACTTGATTTTTTAATGGAATACCATAAGAAAGGTGCAACCGTATTGGTTGCCAGCCATAACCTTCATTTGCTGGAAAGCACGGTACGGGGTCGAAATATTGAAATCAATGACGGGATGGTCCACCGGACTGCAACCATGCTATAGGAGAGCGCAAGACGCATAGAAATGGCTCATTTTGTAAAAAAAGCCCTTGCGGATATCAGATCCAACCGGTTCTTGAATTTTATCACCATTATCACCATTTCTCTTTCCATACTGGTTGTCAGTGTGTTTTTGCTTTTTTTTGAAAATGCAAGCCGGGTGATTGAATCCTGGAATCAGGGCGGCCGGGCAATGATTTATCTGAGCGATACGTTCACCATTGATCGATTGCCTCAAATAGAGGCAAAGCTCAATGATCTTGGCCAGATTGATCAGATAAAATTTATTTCAAAGGATCAGGCGTTAGAAAAACTTAAAAATGAAATGTCTTCCAGAAGTGCTTTTTTAAAGACTTTGAACGAAAATCCATTGCCCCATGCATTGGAAATAAAATTCAAATCCTATAGCAGTTTTGAGCAGATTCAAATTCTGGCCCAGAACATCAAAGCCATTGAAATGGTGGAGGATGTGGAATACGGCCAGGGCTGGCTGGGTAAATTTTTGAATATTTTCAACCTGTTTAAGATAATCGGATATGCCATGTGCAGCCTGTTTTTTTTCATTGCCCTGTTTATAACGTCCAATACGGTGCGGCTGGCATTTTATTCCCGCAGGCTTGAGGTCGAGATTATGCGACTGGTGGGAGCAACAGAAACCTTTATAAAAGCGCCTTTTTATGTGGAAGCAATTTTACAGGGGTTTTTAGGCGGTATTCTGGGGCTGCTCATTCTTCTGGTGTTTTTTCTGACGGTTTCATCGGGGATTACATATAATCTGTCGTCCTATGTTTATTTTGATATTCAGTTTTTATCAATCACAACCATTGTGATTATTATTTTGGGCAGCACTTTTTTAGGCTGGTTTGGATGTTATTTATCCTTAAAACAAATTTTAAAATAGCCGTATTTTTCGGATTGTGTGTTGTTTTTGCGTCTGGTACCGGGCTTGCAGAAAATAAGGTTCTGTATCAGGGTGTTATTACTGCGTTTAAATTGAATATCCGGAATATCCCTTCACAGGAAGGGGATGTTATCACAGTTGTTAAAAAGGATCAGACTGTTGATGTTATTGGAAAAGAAGGCGGCATCGGCGGATGGCTGACCGTGGTGTATCAAGGGCAAAAAGGGTATGTCCGCAATCGGCTTCATTACATAAAATTAAATCCAATCCCTGCTCAAGCTCAGGCCAAACCCCAGGCCATTGAAAAGAAAACAGAGGAATCAATCATTCCTGGTCCTGAAAAAGAGGCAAACACAAAAAAAAGCCAGGAAATAAAAGAAAAAATTTTAACCCAGGAACAGCTGGTTCAAACATTTTCTCAAAAAGAGCGTGAAATTATTGAAGGGCTTGATGAGATCGATTATGCCTTGAATAAGGCGCGGTTAAAGGTGACGGCATTATCTTCTGAAATCAATGAGTTGCAGGAAAAAATAAATCAGCTGAACCAGGATAAGCAACGATTGAATCAGACCATTGCATTGAGTCAGGATTATGTCGGCAACCGATTGAAAGCCTTGTATAAAATGAACATGATCGGCCGACTGGATGTGGCAGGAATGCCCACCAGCGTGTTTGACTTTTTTCTCCAGCAAAATTCCATGAAACGGATCATACAGGCTGATTTTAATCTTATAGAACAGCAAAGTGCTGATTTTGAATCACTCAAGACACTGGAAGTCAGGCTTCAAAATGACATCCTCGCAAAAATTGCCTTAGAGTCTGAGTTAAATGATCAGATCCGGATGAATAAACAAGAGACAATGAAAAGAGAATTGATATTACTTGAGATTCGTCAACAAAAAAGATTGTCTCTGGCTGCTGTGGAATCCTTAAAAGAAGCGCAGATCATGTTGGATAACCGGATCAGCAATCTGCAGGCAGATGACATAACAGGCAGGGCAAACCTGTCGTTTTCAAATTATAAAGGCCGGTTAAAAGTCCCGGTACAGGGTAAAATTATTTCAATGTTTGGTCCTTCCGGGGCAGGTGATGACAATTCCTTCACTTTTCAAAAAGGAATTGATATAAAGGTTGAACGGGGAGAACCCGTCAAATCCGTATTTAAGGGTGAAATCATGTTTGCCCAGTGGCTCAAAGGCTATGGCAACCTTTTGATTGTGAATCATGGAGACAACTACTATACGCTGTATGCCCATGTTGAAGAAATTTTCAAGCAAAAAGGGGAAACCGTTGAAGCCGGAGAAGTCATTGCCACGGCAGGCGATACAGGGTCAATAAAAGGGATGTGCCTGCATTTTGAGGTCAGGCACCATGGAAAACCCCTGAATCCCTTACAATGGATTGAAAAAGGAGCACAAGGATGAAGAACAGATCAAATTACAGGGTTAAGTTCGGCTTTTTTTTACTGGGTCTTGTCTGCCTTTTCGGGTCTGTTGACGGAATCCGGTGCCCTGTTCAGGCTGATGAAAAAACATACCAGTCATTAAAATTGTTTACGGATGTGTTGGAAGAGCTGGAAAAAAATTATGTGGATGATGTGGATGCCCAGGATCTGATTCAAAATGCCATCAAGGGGATGGTGGGGAACCTTGATCCCCATTCAAGCTTTATGCCTCCTGAAGCATTTGATGAACTCCAGGAGGATACCAAAGGTGAATTTTCAGGCATTGGGATTGTGATCACCATGAAAGACGGTATTCTGACCGTTGTTTCGCCCATTGAAGGAACGCCGGCCTATAATGCCGGTCTTCAGGCCGGGGATGCCATTATCCGGATTGACGGCAAATCCACCAAGGATATGGCATTGTGGGAAGCGGTTAAAATGATGAGAGGGCCGCGCAATGATACGGTTTTGATTACGGTCATCCGGGCAGATGAACCAGGCGCCCTTGAATTCCCGCTTAAACGGGATCTGATTCCCATGACCAGCGTGAGAAGCGCCATACTCAAGCCCCAATATGGTTATCTTCGGGTGACCAATTTCAGGATGAGCACCACTGATGAGATTAAAGATCATCTCAAACGGCTGGAATCTGAAAGCAGTGGGTTAAAAGGCTTGATTATGGATTTGAGAGATAATCCCGGCGGGCTTCTGGATCAGGCAGTTGAAATCTGTGATCTGTTTTTGGATGCGGGTGATATTGTTTCGATTAAAGGGCGGATCGAAAGAACCAAACAAATTTATAAGGCTACAGCCAGTGATGAGGACAGAAAATATCCGGTTGTTGTTCTGATCAATGGCGGATCAGCATCAGCATCTGAAATTGTGGCAGGTGCGTTGCAGGATCATTCAAGGGCGTTGATTCTTGGGACAACCTCTTTTGGAAAAGGATCGGTTCAGACGGTTCACCCGTTAACAGAAGGATTTGGCATAAAGTATACCATCGCAAGATATTATACCCCCAATGGGCGGTCGATTCAGGGCAAAGGAATTGAACCGGATATAGAAGTTGAGTATGAAATTATCGAGAAAAAGGAAAAGACAACCTCTTTGTTTGACCAGATGATCAAAGAAAAAGATCTGAAAAACAGTTTAAAACCTGAAGATAAGGAAACAGTCAAAGAAAATAAACCAAAACCCAGGAATCCTTCACGACTTATGGATACAGGTCAGCTTCAACAGGATGCCCAGGTTAAGCGGGCCCTTGATATTCTGATCAGCTATGGAGTGTTCAACAAATTAAATGGCAGTTAAAAAAAAGGAAATACCCCCCAAAAAATCTGTGCCCAAAAAAAAGCCGGTATCCAGAAAAAAAACAATCTCTCAAAGATTCGTCAGAAGGCCTGAGCCGATTGTGCTCTCTGAGATTAAAAAAATTTTATGGGGAATTCTAATCCTTTTGTCCATTTGCCTGACAATTGCCATGATTGCGGATATCTTTCTGCAGCCGGGCCGGTTGAATAAGAAGGATTCTGTCAAGCCTCAAGCAAAAGAGATTTCAAAACCCTTACCAGTTAAAAAGCCGGCAATTGTAAAAAAGGTCAAGCCGGTCATTGAGGGGTTAAAGGATAAAACCGTTCAGGTCAAAAAAGGCGATAAGCCCATAGAATATGAAGTGTTTAAAGATGTTGATCCGACCATGGCAGAGGGGCCAAGGCCATCAATCCAAGACAAAACGCCCTGCATTGCCATTATTATCGATGATATCGGGTATGATCGGAAAACAGCCCTGGCCCTGTTTGAACTTCACCCTGATATTACATTTTCTGTGCTGCCTTTTTCCCCTTTCGGTCAGCAGCTTTCGCAAAAACTGCATGCCAAAGGTGCCCAGCTGATGCTTCATTTGCCCATGGAACCCATGGAATACCCCGCAGTCGATCCAGGTCCGGGGGCAATTTTTGCGGACATGAATCCTGATGTTCTTCTGGATCAATTGAAAAAGGACATTAAGCAGGTTCCCTATATTGTCGGGGTGAACAATCACATGGGGTCAAAATTGACCGCACAATCAGACCAGATGAACCAGATCTTTACGATTTTGAAAAAAGAGAGCCTTTTTTTTGTGGACTCACGCACCGCACCCCAATCCCAGGGGAAAGCATCGGCCAGATTATTGAAAATCAATTTTGCCCAGCGGGATGTTTTTTTAGATAATGTTCAGCAGATAGAATATATCACAGGACAGTTTCAAGAATTGATCGATATCGCAAAAAAGCACGGATCTGCCATCGGAATTGGACACCCTTACAAAGCCACCCTTGAAACGCTTGCCATAGAACTGCCTAAGCTTAAACAAACAATCAGAATTGTCCGGGCCAGTGAATTGACTCATATCCTTGAATAACGGCCATGGGCCGCCTTGGTATTTTACCCTGGCCTGCTCACAATAAAACATGAAAGAATTCAGTGAGTTGATCCGTTCTTTTATATAAAAAAATCAGATTGAACAGGCCTTCGTTATTTTATTCTATTCGCAAATATTCCATGGGATGATATTTTATGGGATATTTCTTTGACAGCTTGACAATTGGTTTTGTTTGTGAGTAAGTGTTACTTACCTTTTTTTGATAACAGCGCATAAGGCAGGCGGCTAACCCGAATATTTCATGGTATTGAACACAAAAAGCAATCCCCCCGGAAGAATCAAGATTATGAAATCTTTTTCAGGTCTGATGGCTCAAAAGGATTTTCATTCCATCACCACAGCCCAGATCGCTAAAACCGCAAATGTGACCGAAGGCTTGATCTACAAGTATTTCAAGGATAAAAAAGATCTGCTGTACCAGGTGTTAAATGAGCATTTTTATGAGTTCCAGGCAAAAATTGAGAACCGGATTGCCAACGAGGCAACCTGTATCCGTCAACTGGAAGTGGTGATTTATACCAGTCTTGAAAGCTATGCCGAAAACCGGATTTTTTCTAAAATTTTGTTGCTTGAAGTTCGCAGTTCCCTGGAATTTTTCAAATCCTGTGCCTATGAAATGGTTCAAAAATACTCCAGGACTATTCTTGAGATTATTCAAAAAGGGAAAAAAAACAATGAAATCAGGTCTGACATTGATGCCTATACCTTGCGTAAAGTGATATTGGGCTCAATTGAGCACGCCTGTCTTGGAGAAATTATTTTTGGCAGAGAACTGGATATTGACAGGGTGTCCAGCGATATTTCCACCATTATTTTCAGCGGAGCCAGCATATAAATGAAGATCACACAGGTTCAAAAGCTCATCAAAACCCGGCTTGAGACATCGTTACACATCATGACAGAAGATGAGGCCAAACAGGTCTTTGAATTGTTTGATATCCCGGTGGTGTCTGAAATACGACAGACAAAAGAGGCCGATATACTCAAGGCCTGCAGAAAAATGGGTTTTCCGGTTGTTTTAAAAGGAATCAGTCAGAAGATTTCCCATAAATCAGAAGCCGGTCTTGTCCGGGTTGGATTGAACAGCGAAGATCAGGTCAAAGAAGCAATCCACAGCATGCGTGACAAGGTTGATGCCTTTTTGATCCAGCCAGTGGTGGAAGGAAAAAGAGAATTTGTGGCCGGCATGTTCAAGGACCCTCAGTTTGGTCCGGTCATTGTGTTCGGACTTGGGGGAATATATACCCAGGCCTTGAACGATGTTGTGTTTAAACTGGCCCCTCTGGATGATAATGATATCCAGGATATGTTTGAACAATTGTCTTCAAAAATACTTTTGAATGAATTCAGGGGTGAAAAGGCTGCGGATAAGCAGGGATTGAAAAAAATCCTGCTCGGCCTGTCTGAAATTGCCATGACTTTTCCGGATATCAAAGAGATTGATATCAACCCGGTCATTATCCAGCCGGATGGATCGCCTGTTGCCGTGGACGGCTTGATTGTGCTGGAAAGGTATAAAAATTCAATCAATATAGAACCCGTGGATCTGAAAAAGCTTTCTTCCTGTTATTATCCGGATTCCATTGCCTTTGTAGGGGCATCTGCCACGCCTGGAAAATGGGGGCATATGTTATCAACCAATACCTTTTCCAGAGATTTTAAAGGAAAGGTTTATCTGGTCAATCCAAAGGGTGGAACCCTGGCAGGACGATCCTTTTACCATTGTGTCGATGATATAGAAGAAGATATTGATTTAGCAGTGGTGACCATTCCGGCAAATCAGGTGATGGCATTGATTCCTCAGTTGGAAAAGAAAAACGTAAAAGGGATGTTGCTGATTACATCAGGGTTTAAAGAGATCGGAGGCCAAGGCGCAATTCTTGAAAAAGCATTGGTGGCTGCGGCCCGTAAGGCCGGTATGTTGATTCTCGGTCCCAATACCATGGGTGTGTGCAATCCCCATGCCCGGTTTTATTGTACAGCATCCCATGCCTATCCCTTGCCCGGCTCCACCACCCTGGTCTGTCAGTCCGGGAATATGGGGACCCAGCTGCTGACATTTGCTGAACAGCAGGATATCGGCATCCGTGCTTTTTCAGGGTCAGGCAATGAAGCCATGGTGACCATTGAAGATTATATGGAAGCGTTTGAACTGGATGATCTGACAAAAACAGTGGTTCTGTATATCGAAAGTGTCAAGAACGGGCCCAGGTTTTTTAAAAGTGCAAAACGGGTATCTTGTCAAAAGCCGGTTGTGGTTCTGAAAGGCGGGCGGACCAGGGCGGGTGTCAAAGCTGCTGCAAGTCACACCGGGGCCATGGCGTCAGACTCAAGGATTTTTGATGCTGCCTGCCGTCAGGCAGGGATCATCCAGGTGGATCAGCCCATGCAATTACTGGATTTATCTGCTGTATTTTCCTCTTTACCGCTTCCCAAAGGAAAACGGGTGGCCATCATGACCTTTGGCGGAGGATGGGGGGTCATTGCAGCAGATCTTTGCGCAGAGCACGGGCTTGAAGTTCCTGAACTCTCTTTGGACATTGTAGATCGGTTGAATCAGATTTTGCCACCGTTCTGGAGTCATGGAAATCCTGTGGATATTGTGGGAGAAGGGGATCCCAATATTCCCAAAACCTGTATGGAAGAACTGATAAAATGGGATGGATGTGATGCCGTCATTCATCTGGGCATTCACGGCAAACGAATATTGATTAACAATATGATCAATTCAGCCAGTAAGATTCAGCCTGATCTGGATGCCGGTCAGATACAATGGTTTAAGCAGACAGCCTTGCAGGTTGAGCAGGACTATATCCAACATGTCGGCCAATTGACACAACTATATGAAAAGCCGATTATAGGGGTCAGCCTGTTGACTGATGAGATCAGCAAGACCCTGTATCGTCTGAAAGAAAATCATTACAAAGCGGTCTTTTTCCCGTCACCGGAACGGGCTGTTAAAGCACTTTCAGGCATGTGCCAGTATACCCAATGGAAAAAAAATAATTTAACCCCGGATAAAACAACGATATATCCAACCTAATTTTGAGGAGGACAATAATATGCAATCAAAAGTGACCACATCAACCTTGATGAAAATGAAGCAGGAAGGCAAAAAAATTACAGCGCTCACTGCCTATGACTACCCTTTTGCCAGTATGCTGGATCAGGCCGGGATAGAGATGATTCTGGTGGGAGATTCGCTTGGCATGGTGGTCCAGGGAAAAGAGAACACCCTGCCTGTGACCATGGATGAAATGCTTTATCATACGGCCATGGTGTCAAGGGCCTGCAAATTTTCCATGGTGATCGGTGATATGCCGTTCATGTCTTATCAGGGAAGCCTTGAAAAGGCTGTTGAAAACGGTGGCCGTTTTTTAAAGGAAGCCGGCGCTGCTGCGGTCAAACTGGAAGGCGGAGCCGATGTCTGTCCAATCATCAGCGCTTTGACCAAAGCCGGGATTCCGGTTCAGGCCCACATCGGCCTGACCCCTCAGTCGGTGCACCAGATGGGCGGATTTAAAGTGCAGCGGGATGAAGAGCGGCTGCTCAATGATGCAAAGCAGGTTCAGGCTTCCGGTGCTTTTTCAGTTGTTCTGGAAGGGATACCGTCTCCTATATCCGCTAAAATTACAAAGGCGCTGGATATCATTACCATCGGCATTGGTGCTGGTGTGGAATGTGACGGCCAGATTCTGGTTCTTCATGACATGCTCGGGATTAATGACCGCTTTCTGCCCAAATTTGTAAAAAAATATGCAGATATTGCCGGGGTTGCAAGACAGGGCCTTGCAGCGTATATCAAAGAAGTAAAGCAAGGAGAGTTTCCCTCAAACGCCTATGAATATAAATAAGCAGAACAAAAAATTTGCAGTGATCGGGTGTGGCCGGCTGGGTATTTCCCTGGCTGTATTTTTGTCAAAAAAAGGGTTTATTGCCCATGGTTTTTCAAGCAAAAGCATGGCATCGGCTCAAAAGGCCATGGAGTTTGCCGGTTCGGGTGCTGTTTTTAAACAACCCTGTGAAGCGGTTAAATCTGCAGATATTGTCTTTCTCACCACGCCGGACACCACCATTGAGCCAGTGTGTGAAATGATTGCGCAACACAAGGGGTTCAGCAGCAGGCAGACTGTGTTTCATTTGTCCGGTGCTTTGTCCTCCAAAATCCTTGAACCGGCAAAATCCTGTGGCGCTGCCATTGGGTCCATTCACCCGTTACAGGCATTTGCACCCTATGAACCTGGTCAGGCATCACAATTTAAGGCAATTAATATTTCCATTGAAGGGGATGATAAAGCGGTTGAGCTGGGCCAGGCTATTGTAGAAGCGCTGGAAGCGCAGGCCTTTACGATTCCTACCCATTCAAAAACCCTGTATCATGCCGCAGCTGTGGTGGCATCAAACTATCTGGTGACTTTGGAACATTTTGCTCTGGAGCTGCTTAAACAGGCTGATCTGTCTGAACCGGAGGCATACCGGATTTTAGAACCCCTGATTATGGGAACCTTGAAAAACATACGGTCCAAGGGCAGTGTTAAAGGCCTTACCGGCCCTGTGGCCCGGGGAGATCACAAAATTGTGTCGCACCATTTAAACGATATTGATGAAAAGCTGCCGCAGTTTTCAATGCTTTATCGGCTGCTTGGTCGGCATACCCTTGAGATAGCCGACCAGGGAGGTTCATTGAATCAAGATGCAAAAAAGGTCCTGGAGGCCCTTTTCAAATTTTAAACAGGGTTAGAGGCCTGCCCTCTTTTTTTCGTTTTTTGTTAGCTGCTTCAAGGTTTGTCCGGCTGGAGATAACAGCGGTTCCTTTCAAGCTGTCATCCACAGTGAAATATTGTTCAGCAATGGCCTGGATTTTTTGTTTGTCCAGTCTGAGCAGGGCCTCTTTATATTGCCCGCGGATCTCATCACTGAGTTTTGTGATATTTCTGTAAAAAGCTTTCATGGCTGCAGGTCCAGGTGTTTCCGGCTTGTCAATTTCCGAGCAGACCTGCAAAATGGCTTCCTTGATGTCAGTCTGGGAAAACTCTGAGCGGATGATAAAATCACAGGCTTTTTTATACACACCCAGGGTCCGGTTGATATGCGGATCACGGTAGGACCCGAACGAGAAAATCCCTTCCTCGGAATTATACATGGCAAAACCACCATAGGCCCCGCCTTTTTCACGGATTTCACGATGCAGATACAAGGATCGCAATAATTTGCTGATTACGGACAGTCCGGGTGAATCCGGGTGTGTAATGCGAGCGGTTTTAAACGACTGACCCACAAAAGAGACCGAGGTGTTGGTATGCCAGCCGTCAAAGGGAACTCGCTCGGTAAAGGGGATGTCAGGCGTGAAAAAAGAGGTGTGACCGTTTTCAGGCAGGGCATCATGGAGGGCTGATACCTGTTTGTCTGCGGCAAGAATAGACTTTTTGCTGCCTATCAGGGCAGGTTTTAAATTGTCTTTTTTCAGGACAGACTGAGCAATCCTGCCAAATTTATCAGCCAGGGTTTCAAGAACCTGGCCTGGATCTTTGGCTGTTAGAAATTGTTCGGTAAGTGATTTAATCATCTGATACTGGGCGATCCCGTGCCAGAGTTCATTGATATAAGCGGGTTTAGATAAATGCATGGAAGCAAGGGAGACCGCATACCGGTGTCCGGCTGAAACAATGGAGGCTTCCATCCCGGCCTGGTATTGGAGTAACAGACTTTTGATCCGTTCAAAATCATGGAAACTGTAATCTTCAATAAACTCTTTGACCAGGTCAAACAATGGATCAATATTCCGGTCAAGTGCTTTTCCCTGGAGGGCCAGAAAGCAATGAGATTCAGCTTCTTTGGAAAAATAGGACCCTGAAAAAGGGGTGATTGAAATCCCGCCGGTATACAGGTCCAGAAGTTCTGCCATCTTGTCGTATCCGTGTTTTTTTGTTCCGCAGTTGGTAAAGATTTTACAGAACATGGGCACAAGACCGAACAGGTCAGCCGGAATCTGGCCGCCACCCGCAGGGCAGGTAAAATACAGAATGCCTGAGGTGGCTTTGTCATAACAGGTGGAAAAGCCTGCTGTCTTAAAGTTGTCCGGCCGGATGATTTCTATTCCCGGTTGGACGTCCGCAAGTTCAAGGGTTGGCAGAACAGAAAGATTTTCTTCTTTTTCCTGGAGCGCTTCCAGGGTTTTTGCATCCTTTTTTATCTGTTCGAGTTCTTTTGGAGATAGTTTTTTTAAAATTCTGGCCAGTTCTTTTCGGGTCTGGTCAACCTCTTTTTGCTCAAGATCAGGATCGGGTTCAAGAACAAACAGCACCCGGTGAGGATTGTCGATAAAATAGTGTTTTATTTTGTTTTCAAGAAAATTTCCGTTTTTAATCTGTTTGTTCAGACGATCCAGGTCTTTGTCGATATTGATGCAGGACAAAGGGTCACCATCATGGATGATCGTGCCGGCAAACTCGAGCAGCAGCTTGATTCCGAACGGATAGGGTGTGTTGGTAATCTCTTTTCTGTAAAATTCAATCTGGTGGATGGCTGAGTCAATCAGGCTCTGGTCTATCCCATTGTCCACGATATTTGAAAGGGTGTTAAAGATGATCTTTTCTACTTTTTTGGCGCTCTTTTTTTCAATGTCTTTTAACCCGCATGAAAACAGGGTGTCACGGTTGTCCGGATCAAACCCGGTGGAGTCGGACAAAGCAGATCCCAGGTTGGAATCAATGAGTGCCTTTCTCAAAGGCGATGATGAATTGCCCAGAAGAATTTGATCGATAATGGTCAAAACGAGGACTTCAAAAGAATCCTGGATATCACAGGTCAGCCAGGCAACACAGGCCTGATACTTTTTTGCTGCATTTTCCGGATCAGTATAGGCATATTTTTGGGTTACCTGCCTGGGTGAATCCCATCTGGGTTGGGAAGGCACCTTGGAATCAACTTTCAGGTACTCAAAATGATCCAGCACCCGTTCACTGATGTAGGCCAGGGTCTGTTCCAGGGGCAGGTTCCCATAGGTGTAAAAATAGGCATTGGACGGGTGATAATATCGGGAATGAAAATTTTTCAGGTCTGTCCAGGCCAGTTTCGGGATATCACACGGCTCACCGCCTGAATTGTTTTTATAGGTGGTGTCAGGATAAAGAGCTGTGAGCAATGACCGCCCCAGAACCTGTCCGGGTGAACTCATGGCCCCTTTCATTTCATTGTACACCACTCCTTTATAGTCTAATTCTGGTGTTTTTTTCTTTGATTCTATAACCTCCAGCCTATGGCCTTCCTGTTTGAAACTGAGTTCATCGATATTGGGGAAAAATGCCGCATCAAGATAGACATTCATCAGATTATAGTAATCTTTTGGATTTTGTGTGGCAAACGGATACATGGTCCAGTCAGATGCAGTAAATGCATTCATAAACGTTGCCAGACTTCTTTTGATCATGGAAAAAAACGGGTCCCGGACATTGAATTTTTTTGATCCGCAAAGAACCGTATGCTCAAGGATATGGGCCACGCCTGTGGAATCCGTGGGCACAGTCCTGAAAAAAACGCCAAAGGTATTTTCCTTGTCCTGGTTTACAACATGGATATGCCGGGTCTTTGTTTTAATATGTTCCAGTTGAATCATTGTTGAATCAATGTTTTCAAGTGCTGCTACATCTTTGATGATATATCCGCACAGTTCATGGCCGGGTTGGAAGTCAGTTTTTTTCATGGATGAAGCAATTCCTTTAAACTATTTTATAGATGCCCCTTTTGGCCCGGGCAATCTTTTTTATTTTGTCCAGTCTGAAAATAATATTTCTCAGTTTTTTGTCTTCAAACCCGGTTGCTGATTTAATGGCTTTAAAATCAGTCCCTTTGGGGTGATTGGCAATCACGTTAAGCACAATTGATGAAGCACTTTTCCGTTTGCCTGACAGACCTGCATCTTGTTGTTGTGCTACCGGCTTTCCCTGATAAAGTAATTGTTCAAGCTTGTCAAGCCTGGCATGTAAAAGATTGATATCTTCTTTGGTTGGAATGTCCAACCGGGATAAAAATGACTTAATTATGGTTTCCCAATTGTTTCCATTTTTTAATGAATCGATCATGTGCTGCCTCCTGATAAAAAATTGTTGTTCATGGGTACATATAAGTAAAAAAAAAACTTCGCCCGATAGCGGCCACAGTCTTTGTGAAAACCACTTGATGACAGGTTTTAAAAAGATCTGTCCTTATTGATAGTTGAATCTATTTCCCGCTTGAAGTATATTATAGTAATAAGTACTTGTCCGACCAGTCATTGTCAAGTAGTAATTTGTTATGAGGTTTTTATTAAAAAACAATGTTTAAAAAAAAAATAGCAGACTATGTTGAGAACATTAAACAACTCAACGGTGATCCCCATTATATTGCACTTGGCATGGCCATTGGTGTCTTTGCTGCCATTACTCCCACCATTCCGTTTCATACGGTTCTGGCGCTGGTTCTGGCCATATTGTTCAAGGCAAGTAAGCCCGCCGCCATTCTTGGTGTTTGGGTAAGCAACCCATTGACAGTGTTTTTTTTGTATTTTGCCTGTTATAAAATCGGGCATCTTTTTTTTGACGGTTCAGCCCAGGCCGTGGAATCGATTCAACAACTCTTCATGCAACTGGCGAGCAATATTGAATTTTTTCAAAAAATAAATTTTCTGGCCAGGTTTGTACAAAATAAATTGGATACATTTTTGATCATGATTTTTGGGGGAATTGTTCTTGGGCTTCCGTCAGGTCTGGCAGCTTATATTATAACCAAACGTTTTTTTATCCGGTTACGGGAATATAAAACATGACACATCCGGGGCAGTTGTTAAAAGAAAATAATTTATTTGCCGGCAAGGAGCTGGGACAAAATTTTTTATCCGATCCCGGCACGGCAAAAATGATTGTGGCCAAAACCGGCATATCCACAGACTCCCATGTTCTGGAAATCGGTCCGGGCCTGGGGGCGCTGACGGTTCATATTGCCCGGCTGGCAGACAGGGTCATTGCAATTGAAAAAGACAGCCGGCTCATTCCGCTTTTGAAACAGGAACTTGAAAGCCAGGGCATTACCAATGTCACGATTATCAATCAGGATGTGTTAAAACTGGATATCAGTCAGCTTGTTCAGGATAAAAAACTTGTAGTCATTGGAAATTTGCCCTACAATATATCGTCACAGATTATATTTAAACTGGTCAAAGAAAGAGGATTGGTTGAAAAGGCGTATCTGATGTTTCAAAAAGAGCTGGCCACAAGAATGCTTGCATCACCCGGCAAAAAAGATTATTCAAGACTGGCTGCAGTGGTTCAGTATGCAGCGGATGTGACGGTTGTGGCTCACATCGGCCCGTCTAATTTTTTTCCAAAACCAGACGTGGATTCCACAATTTTAAAGTTTAATTTTTTTGAGACCAGAGACCTTGATCCTGAGCAGGAAGATGTTTTGTTCGATGTGATCAAGGCAGCTTTTTCAAAACGGCGAAAATCATTAAAGAATTCAATGGCAGATGGCGAATTTAAATATGATCGGCAGAGGGTTATCCATGCTTTGGAAACGGCAGGAATTGATCCGGCCAGACGAGCGGAAACAGTGTCTGTGGAAGAGT
Source organism: Pseudomonadota bacterium (assembly GCA_043827005.1). GTDB lineage: Bacteria > Desulfobacterota > Desulfobacteria > Desulfobacterales > Desulfobacteraceae > Desulfobacula. The sequence continues at coordinate 27,559 of JBDRPM010000097.1, forward strand.
TCAAATCCCTTGCCCTTGCAGTATGGAAAAATGATTGAGGATGATATAAAATGAGCACCAGAATTTCCATAGACAATCTGATAGAGATTGTTCGGACAGGCGGGCAGGTCAAAACAGGTATTGATGTTTACAACGCAAAAGGAACATTGCTGCTTGAAAAGGATATTCTGGTCAACAAGGTAAAAATTCTTGAACTGATAAGGGAAAATGGCATTAATTCTCTTCCCATTGATCCGGCGCTTAACGGCGGGTTCTGGGACAGCAATGGCAAACAGATCAAGATGAATGCTGACGGAATGCTTGAGTATGAAGAGCCTGAAACAAAATCTGTGGTGGATTTATTGCCTGAAGGGGATGTGTCACAATTTGATATTGACAGCCTTTTTTTAGAAGACAACCTTTTTGGAAAAGAGGATCAGTCAGTAGATATTGATGATGGCCAAACCATATTTCCGGATATGGCAACCAATGAAATCGAGGTGCGGCTTCTGGAAATTGAAGAAATTAAAAAACAGGCCTCTGTAAAATATGATGGTGCCAAACAAAATATAAAAAAAGTGCTCAACGATATTAAATTGACCGGGGGTGAATTCGATTTTGATGAAGTTGAGCACAATGTATCGGATCTGGTTGATTTCCTGGTCATAGCAGATAACCCTTTTTCTTATTTGACCCAGGAGATTATTTCCTATGATGATTACCTGTACAACCATTCCATCAATGTCTGTGCCATTGGAACCGCTGTTGTCAACCTGTTCAACACCCATTTTTCAAATTTTGTGGATGATCTGATCAAGGGTGAAGTGAATCATAATTATACGCCTTTGGAACAGGAGATCAAAAAAACGGACAATTCATTTACCTGTTATTATAAAGAGGAACTCGGGGATATTGCCCTGGGGTTCTTTTTGCATGATATCGGAAAGATTCTGGTGGATGACAGGGTATTAAATAAAGAAGGGCCGCTCACAGCTGTTGAATTTGATCTGGTTAGAAAACATTCCTATGAGCACGGGATCACTCTGATGGATCGAAATCATCTTAAAAATTCAGTGGTCAGAAATATTATTAAATATCATCATGCCCCGCTGTTTGAATCAGAAGACAGATGTTACCCCCTTGATAAACCATTTAATCAGCTCCCGATTTATGTCCGGATCTGCAAACTGGCTGATATCTATGATGCCATGACCTCCCGCAGATGTTACAAGGAGGCGGTCAATCCCATCAACGTGGTCACCCAGATATTCAGAACCTATGCCAAAAAAGATACCATGCTCAAGCACGTTTTGCATGCCTTTGTCAAAAGCATCGGGATCTATCCTCCGGGCAGTATTGTGTATCTGAAAAACGGGCAGATGGCATATGTCCTTGAAAGCAAGGGTCCTTTGGTTATTCCGTTTACAGACAATCAGTCCAATACCTTAAGATCAAAGCCCGATCCTATATCAATCGGTTTTTCTGAAAATGAAGAATCAAAAATGGTGGACAACAGCCGGAGTGTAAAAACACCCATGGAAGTGTACAATATTCTTCCATCTTATATTAAAAAAATAGTACGCCATCCCTGACGTTTAAAAAATTTGCCAGTGGACCCTCTTATCTTTTATAAAAAGAACAGATCAACACACTGAATGTTTGCATGTTTTGTTGTGCCCGCCAGGGCATGGGGCCTGCTGGAATTGACAATTTTTTTGTGATTGTTTAATAGATCAGGCTGGTAAATATTTATTTGGGATAGAAAGGACAATTTATGATCAGAGCAAATGAAAATTATAGTAAATTAAAAGCATCTTATCTTTTTTCAGATATTGCAAAAAGAGTGAATGAATATCAACATCAAAATCCTGGGAAAAAGATCATTCGGCTTGGGATCGGCGATGTGACCATGGCACTGGTTCCGGCGGTGATCAAAGGATTTCATCAGGGTGTCGATGAAATGGCTGAAAATGCTTCCTTCAGAGGATATGGCCCGGAGCAGGGATATGATTTTTTAAGACAGGTCATTGCAAAACATGATTTCCAGGATCGGGGCGCAGACATCAAGGCTGATGAGATCTTTGTCAGTGACGGAGCCAAATGTGATACTGGAAATTTCCAGGAATTGTTTGCAAAAGATATCAAGGTAGCCATTCCTGATCCGGTTTATCCTGTGTATCTGGATACCAATGTCATGGCCGGCCGGACAGGCGCTTTTGAAGACGGCCGGTACCAGGGTGTTGTTTACATGGACTGTTTAAAGGAAAACGGCTTTCTGCCCGAGTTGCCAAAAGAAGATGTGGATCTGATTTATCTGTGTTTTCCCAACAATCCAACGGGCACAACCGCCACAAAAGAACAGCTTAAAACCTGGGTGGATTATGCCCGGGAAAAAAAGGCACTTATCCTGTTTGATGCAGCCTATGAATCGTTTATCCGGGATGAATCCCTTCCTAAAAGCATCTATGAAATTGAGGGCGCTCAGGAGGTGGCGGTAGAATTTAGAAGTTTTTCAAAGACAGCAGGATTTACCGGCACCCGATGCGGGTTCACCGTTGTTCCCAAAGCGTGCATGATTTATACGTCAAAGGGTGAGAAAGTATCACTCCATGCCATGTGGAACCGTCGGCACACCACCAAATTTAACGGTGTTTCCTATCCGGTCCAGAAAGCCACTGAAGCGGTTTATTCTCAAGAGGGAAAGGTCCAGATCAAAGAGCAGATTGCCTATTATCTGAACAATGCCGATCTGATCTGTAAAACCGTTGAGTCGCTTGGCTTTGATTATGTGGGTGGTGATAATTCACCCTACATCTGGATAGATGGAAACGGCAAAGATTCCTGGGATTTTTTTGATATGCTGTTAACCCAGGCCTCGGTGGTATGCACACCAGGTGGCGGTTTTGGCAAGTGTGGAAAAAATTATATCCGCATCAGTGCGTTTAACAGTCTTGAAAATGTTATCGAGGCTATGGATCGACTGAAAACGGCTTTAAAATGAACCATTTTTTTAACGTCAAAAGTCTTGAAGATGTCTGGAAACTGATTGGTGATTTTTCACCCATTGAATCAGAGGTCATTCCTGTTTCCAGGAGTTTTTCAAGGATTCTGGCCCAGGACATTCTCTCACCTGCAGATATCCCCGGATTCAGGCGGGCAGCCATGGATGGATATGCGGTTGCGGCCCATTCCACATTCGGGGCATCAGAATCAAATCCAGCCTGGCTGGAAATTGCCGGCACCATCTTCATGGGAGATATCCCTGATTTTAAAATCAATCCTGGAACAGCTGCCCGGATTTCCACCGGCGGAATGCTCCCTGAAGGAGCAGATGCCGTCGTGATGGTGGAACATACAGAGGTGGTTGATGAACATTCTGTGGAAATTTATAAAAGTGTGGCCCCCCTGCAGCATGTGATTGATGCATCAGAGGATTTTGCAAAAAATGAAGCGGTTTTAACCTGGGGCACCTTTATCCGGCCCCAGGAACAGGGTTTGATGGCAGGTCTGGGCATTGAACAGGTAAGGGTGTATCAGCAGCCCAAAGTGGGTATAATTTCAACCGGGGATGAGATCATACCCATTGACCAGATACCTTTGCCCGGTCAGATACGGGATATCAATTCTTATACCCTGTCTGCATTCATTCGTGAGGCCCATGCCGATCCGGTGTGTTACGGCATTGTGAAGGATGACCCGGCAGCCTTGAAAGTCAGTATGGAACAAGCCCTGGAAGAAACAGACATGGTGATGATTTCAGGCGGCAGTTCCGTGGGAACAAAAGATTACACCATTGATGTGTTGTCCGGACTGCCAGATACCAGGGTCATGGTGCATGGGATTTCCATCAGCCCTGGAAAACCCACTATTCTGGCAAAATCCGGGAATACGCCGGTCTGGGGATTGCCCGGACAGGTGACCTCAGCCATGGTGGTGCTTAAAATCGTGGTGCTTCCATTTCTGGATCGACTCAAGGGGTTATCAAATACAGATCGATCCAGCCGACGGATTGTGGTTCCGGCCCGGCTGACCCGGAATGTTGCCTCAACCCAGGGCAGAAGAGATTTTGTCCGGGTCAAACTGATCCGTGAAAAGGATCAGCTGCTGGCTGTGCCCATTCTTGGAAAATCCGGGTTGATCCGAACCATGATCCATGCTGACGGGCTTCTTGAAATCAGTGATCACCTGGAGGGACTGGAAAAAGATACCCAGGTCAATATCATTCTTTTTATATGAAAGTCCTTGCGAACCAGGGTTGCCTTTTATGCCTCGTTGTGTGGCAAACCACAAATCAATAACCAGATCTGCCACATGGCAGTTATAAAAAAAGCAGGTGCCATGAACCCCAAAAGAAATGTTTACCTTGATTTAAAAAGCATTGAAGAAGCTTACGCCATCCTTTTTGAAAAATTTTCCCATTGCATAACCCAGGTTCAAACCATTGATGTGGTCACAGCCAAAGGCAGGGTTCTGGCAGAACCGGCAATGGCCGTTATTTCGTCTCCTAATTTTCATGCGGCTGCCATGGACGGCATTGCTGTGGATGCAGCCGCCACATTCGGGGCAAATGAAGAATCTCCAGTCAGGCTTAAACCCGGGCAGAATGCGTTCTGGGTCAATACCGGTCATCTGATGCCCGAAGGGACCAATGCCGTCATTATGATCGAAAATTTGAACATTATTGATGACACCTGCGTTCAGATCGAAGCGCCCGTAGTTCCCTGGCAGCATGTCCGTAAAATGGGGGAAGATATTGTGGCAACAAAGCTGCTGTTTGCCCGGGGGCACAGGATCACGGCCTATAGCCTGGGGGCATTGCTTTCCGGAGGGGTGTTCAAGGTGCAGGTGTACAAACAGCCAAAGGTGTTGATTATTCCCACAGGATCAGAGTTGATTCCCTGGGATCAGGTCCGGATGGATCATCTTGAACCTGGCAAGGTAATCGAGTCCAATTCTGCGGTTCTGGGCGGGTTGTGTGAAGATTATGGTGCCCGGTTTGACTGCCACCCCATGATGGAGGATACCCTTTCAGGAATAAAAGCAGTGGTTCAGGCCGCATCCAAAAACACATACGACATGATCTGTATTATCGGAGGATCATCAGCCGGGTCTGAGGATTTTGCAAAACCGGTTATTGAATCGTTAGGCAAGGTTTTTGTTCACGGGGTGACCATGATGCCTGGAAAACCGGTTTTATTTGGGCAGGTTTCCAATATCCCGGTGTTTGGTATTCCCGGTTATCCAGTCGCAGCCATTGTGGCCTTTGAGCAGTTTGCAGGCCCATTGTTATTGCATATGCAAAAGCGCAGGCCAGAGGACCAGGCCGTTGCCACGGTGTCGTTGGCCAGAAAAATGGCATCCAGACTGGGCCAGGAAGAATTTATACGGGTTAAAATAGGCTCGGTGGACGGCCGGTTAATAGCTTCTCAACTGCCCCGGGGATCAGGCAGTATTACCACCATCACAGAAGCTGACGGAATCATAAGAATTCCGAAAAATGCTGAAGGGATTCTGGCTGGCGAGCAGACAAAGGCAACCCTGCTTAGGCCCTTGTCTGCCATTGAAAATACGCTTGTGATTACCGGATCTCATGATAATACGCTTGATCTTCTGGCAGATGAAATCAAGGCAGCAGATGATACCATCAGCATCTCATCCAGTCATGTCGGTTCCATGGGCGGGCTGATGGCTATCAAAAAAGGCGCTTGCCATGTGGCTGGATCCCATCTGCTTGACCCTGAAGACGGCAGCTATAATATTTCTTATATAAAAAAATATCTGTCCGATCAAAAGGTGCGGGTCATCAATCTGGTCATGAGAGAACAAGGATTGATAGTGCCTAAAAACAATCCAAGAAAGATCCAGTCCATCAAGGATTTACAGGCAGACAATATGGTGTTCATTAACCGGCAGCCTGGATCAGGCACCCGGGTGCTGCTTGATTATCAATTATCGCAGATGGGGATACCACCTGAAGCCATTAAGGGGTATGAAAATGATGAATATACCCATATGTCTGTGGCTGTGGCTGTTCTTTCAGGCCGTGCTGATGCAGGCCTTGGGATTATGGCGGCAGCAAGAGCCCTGGATCTTGATTTTATTCCTGTGATTACGGAAAGCTATGACCTGATTATTCCGGACCGGTTTTATCAGACACAAAAAGTGCAGGTTCTGCTGGATACCATCCATTCAGCAGCTTTTCAAAAACGGGTGAACCTGCTTGGCGGGTACAGTACGCATCAGACAGGCCAAATCATTTATTCTTCCTGACAACAAAACAGCTGCAGAGAATATCAAGATATCCTTTGCAGCTGTTTAAAAGATGAACAAGATTCCATCATCCTGATAAAAAGGGGCTGCCTTGAAAGTCGGTGGCAGCCCCTTTTTATATGTTTAGTCGATCGGGTTGATTTCAACCCTTCTGTTCAAGGCACGGCCAGCCTCAGATGTATTTGATGTCACAGGTTTGCTAAAGCCAAATCCTTTGGTTGTCATTCGGCTCAATACAACGCCTTGACCGTTCAGATAGGTTTTAACAGCTTCGGCCCGTCTTAAAGACAGACCTTTGTTGTAGGCTTCAGTGCCCTGGTTGTCGCAATGTCCGGCCAGCTCGACATTCATTTTGTAATTTTGTTTCAGGACAACAGCAACGTCTTTGAGCAAAGGATAGGCTTCAGGTTTGATCTCATCTTTGTCAAAGTCGAAAAGAACATTGTTCAGAACCCAGCATCCGTCTGAATTTACTTTTGCACCCATGGGGGTGTTGGGGCATTTGTCATCATCATCGTAAACACCGTCTTTGTCCGTGTCTTTTTTCATTGGAGCAGGGACTGGAGCAGGTTTTGCAGCTGGTCTATCTTTCAGAAAGACAGTCTCGATAAAATCAGCCATACCTTCAGATGTGAGAAGATCAGCAGCATTATAAGAGAATCCGCAACTGCCGATTATTTCAATATTTTTGAGCAATTTATCGCCTTTTGGGTCATTGCCCACAAGGATGGGGTAAAAGCAGATGGAATCGCCATATCGGGCTTTTAAGGCCTTTGCAGACTTAAGAATATCGCCTGGCATATCAAGGCCGTCAGTGATAAAAATGACTGCTTTTGAGGCATTGTCAAACCCGTCAAAATCAAGAACTGCCTCATCAATGGCTGTATTCATCGGGCTGGGCCCACCGGCTTCTGTTATTTTATCTAAACCGGCTTTAAGCCCGGCGGTTGTATATCGTCCCATACCGAAAAACAGTTCAGTGCCTTGTGAACTGACTTTGGGAGAATGACCAAAGGATCTTAATCCGCCAATCTGGGAAAGTTCGGGCAATGTGGCATTCATTCTTTCTGCGACTGCTTTGGCCACTTGAAATTTATTGTAGCCGGCTGAATCGTGAGACATGGAGCTTGAGGCATCAAAAAGGATCAGGAACGTATCCACCCTTGAGGTATAATTGTTTTTGTCAAAGGTCACTGCATTAAATTCGGGAAGAGGTGCCATCTGCTTGGATGCACATCCAAATAAAAACAGGAAAGCAGACAGGATAAGTAAAGCTTTTGTGAAAAATTTCATGGGGGGTATCTCCTTTTAATTATGTTTTGGTAATAACGATTTTTAAAAAGGCTGATTTAAAATGTGTAGTCATTTTATAGGATGATAGACTTAAAATCAACCTTATTTTTGATATAATCACTGTCCCATAGTGTAAAGCAAAATATTTTATCGTTTGAATCTTATTTTTAATAACTTGCAATTTCAGGTCAACAATTATATACGAATGCTGTTTGTTTACCATAATTTATAGACAGGAAAACGATATTCAAATATGGAAATTTATCAGGGAATTGTTCTTGGCATTGTACAGGGACTGACTGAATTTTTACCCGTGAGCAGCTCAGGTCATCTTGTCCTGGGGCAGACTCTTTTCGGGGTTACAGAGTCGCAGCTCAGTTTTGATATCAGTGTGCATGTGGGAACTCTTCTGGCGGTTTTTGTTGTGTATTTTAAAGATATCCTGGCCATATTGTCATCTGTGGCAGGATTTGTGTCAAAGATAGTCACACGCAAGCCTGTGGCTGACCTGATCGAACAGGACAAAGATCTGAAGATGGCAGGTATGATCATTGTCGGGTCTGTTCCCACAGCTGCAATCGGTCTTTTTTTGAAACAATTTGAACATTTCCTGTTTGCTTCAACCCTTCTGGTGGGGGCCATGCTGATTTTAACCGGAACCATCCTCTGGTTGTCCCGAAAGTATTATCATACTGAGGTTAATCAGAATTCAACAAACGGGATTAAACAAGCCGGTATTATCGGTATTGTTCAGGGGCTGGCGGTGATCCCGGGGATATCAAGATCAGGAAGTACCATTGCTGTTGGTATGTTCATGGGACTGGACAGACCCACGGCGGCAAAGTTTTCTTTTCTGTTGTCCATTCCTGCCATTGTCGGAGCCGAGCTGCTGGGTGTAAAAGAGATGATACAAACCGGTGCAAATCTGGATTCTGTAACAATGATTGCTACTCTGGCATCTTTTATTACCGGCCTGATTGCGCTAAAAATATTGATTCGACTGGTAGATGCGGGCAGATTTCATTTTTTTGCCCCGTATTGCTGGTTCGCAGGGACATTGATCCTTTTATCACATATCGTTTAAGGGAGGAGGCATTATGAATCCTGGAATTTTCAGAGAATATGATATCAGGGGTGTTGCAGGCGTTGATATAAAAGAAAATGATGTGGTCAATATCGGTAAAGCCTACGGCAGCATGTTAAACCAACAGAACAAAAAAAAGATTTCTGTGGGAAGAGATTGCCGAAAGACATCAGAAAAATATTCACAATTGTTTATTCAAGGAATTCTTTCCACAGGGTGCGATGTTATTGATATTGGCACCTGTCCTACGCCGGTGCTTTATTTTTCCATTCAGCACCTGAACCTTGACGGCGGTGCCATGGTCACGGCCAGCCATAATCCACCGGAATACAACGGGTTCAAACTCATGACCGGCCAGGATTCCATTCATGGCCATGGATTGCAGGACATACGGAAAATAATTGAAGAAAACCAGTTTGCCCAGGGCAGCGGCAGTGTGAGTCAGGCCGATGTCATCACACCTTATATGGACTATATAGTGGGCAATATTGATATTAAAAAACCGATTAAAGTGGGCATTGATGCAGGCAATGGTACGGGCGGGATTACCGCTCTTCCGGTGTTAAAACGCCTGGGCTGTGAGATCCATGATATTTATTGCGATCTGGATGGAACCTTTCCCAACCATGAAGCTGATCCCACCCAGAAAAAAAATCTGACTGATCTGATCAAGCTGGTGAAAGAAAACAAGCTGGATCTGGGTGTGGGCTATGATGGTGATGCCGACCGGATTGGCGTTGTGGATAAAAACGGCGAGGTCATATACGGGGATCAGCTCATGGTGATTTATGCCAGAGAAATCCTTGAACGCGATCCCGGGGCGACATTTATCTCTGAAGTCAAATGTTCCATGGTGATGTATGATGATATCCGAAAACATGGCGGCAATGCCATCATGTGGCGGACAGGTCACTCTTTGATCAAACAGAAAATGAAAGAGGAAAATGCAGCCCTTGCCGGTGAAATGAGCGGGCACATGTTTTTTAAGGACCGTTATCTGGGATTTGATGATGCCTTGTATGCCACCTGCCGCCTGCTTGAGATCATGGCCGATACAGGCAAGGGGGTTGATCAATTGATTGAGGATCTGCCCAAAACCTATACCACGCCGGAGCTTCGGGTGGAATGTCCGGATGATATCAAGTTTGGTGTGGTGGAAAAGATCGTGGCCTATTTTAAAGCCAGACAGGAAGTGATCGATATTGACGGGCTGCGGGCTGTGTATGATGACGGATGGGGACTTGTCCGGGCATCGAATACCCAGCCGGCTCTGGTCCTTCGGTTTGAAGCATTGAGCGAGGCAAGACTTTTGGAAATCAGAACCCAAATCGAATCTGTATTAAAAAGTATCATAGAGGAGAGCAAATAAGACTTTAAGTTTTATTGATATATATTTTATGGAGTTATCCGACCCCCAGCAGGACGCAGTCAACCACACAGGTTCCCCGGCACTTGTTGTCGCAGGAGCTGGTTCAGGCAAAACCAGAACCCTGGCCGCAAAGTTTTCCCACCTGATCAAGCTTGGTCATGATCCTAAAAAAATTTTGGCCATTACCTTTACCAACAAGGCTGCCCAGGAGATGAAAAACAGACTGATCAAGCTGACCGGGCTTGGTCAGCATCAGTTTCAATGGGTCAGAACCTATCATTCCGCCTGCCTGATGATCTTAAAACAGCATTGTGAGAAAATGGGATATGTTCCACCCTTGCAGGTGTTTACAGTTTACGGTCAGGAAAAACTGCTCAAAGAGCTGTGTGTTAAAAACAGTGTGGATAAAAAGCATGCCAGTAAAATTTTGTCCTGGATCTCCCGGGCAAAAAATCATGGCAATCCTGAAGCCTATTTTGAACTCAAACCCGGATTTATGGGTATCCGGGTGGATGAGTTTTATACCCAGTATGAAGATCGCCTAAAAGAGATGAATATGGTGGATTTTGATAATATTCTGTTGAAAACCCGGGATCTGCTGCATCAGTTCAAAGAGGTCCGCAACTATTATCAAAATTATTTTTCCTATATTCTTGTGGATGAATATCAAGACACCAATAATATTCAAGACGACCTGACCCACCTGCTTTTGGGCGCTCATCAGAATCTTTTCTGTGTGGGGGATGACTGGCAGGCGGTATACGGGTTTCGGGGTTCCAATGTCAATCATTTTTTAGATTTTGCCCAAAAATACAAGCAGGCAAAAATATTCAGGCTGGAGGAAAATTATCGGTCTGCCAATGAGATTGTCCAGGCAGCCAATGATCTGATCGATTACAACCCGGACAAGATGGAAAAACGCTGCTTTTCACACAAACGCGGCGGCGTGGTTGAGATTTATGATTTTATGTCAGATTCCCACGAGGCTGAATGGGTGGCCCGGCGGATCAAGGGGCTAAATCGCACAGGTCAGGGAATCCCTTATGACAAGATCGCCGTGGTGTACCGGACAAAGTTCTGTTCTCTTCCCTTTGAAAAGATTTTCCGTCAATATCGGATTCCATATCGTCTCATGGGGTCCCAGGGCTTTTTTGAACGTATGGAAGTTTTGGATATCAATTCTTATCTGAGCGCATCATTTTTTCCCAATGATGATGTGTCTTTTGAGCGGGTGATCAATACGCCTAAAAGGGGCATCGGGCCGGGCATGATCAAAAAAATTGCAGATATCCGGTCCGAAGGGGTCAGCCTCCAGGATGCAGCACGGATCATGGTCAGGGACCGGGTATTGACCAAAAAGATCCATGAAAACCTGTCCGAGGTTTTAACCGTTCTGGATGCCATTCGGGAGATGCCGCCGGCCATGGCCATGGATGAGGTGATCCAACGAACCGGATATTACGATTATCTTGAAAAAAAGGTTAAAGAGAAATCAGAATTTATAGCCAAAAAAGAGAATATTGAACAATTGATTCATACGGCCCGGTCCAAGAGTGATATGCTTGAATATCTGGAAGAGGCTGCCCTGATCAGGGAAGATAAGGAAGATGAGGATGAGCCGGAATCATCTGGTGTTTCTCTTTTGACTATTCATTCTGCCAAAGGCCTGGAATATGATACGGTTTTTATCGTGGGATGTGAAGAAAGGCTTTTTCCCCACTGGCGATCCATTGATGCAGGAGACAATGCCCTTTTTGAAGAAAGACGGCTGATGTATGTGGCCATGACCCGGGCAGAGCGGTTTTTATACCTGACCCATGCCAATTACCGCAAAGGCGAGTTTTCCACCCGGAGCCGGTTTTTAGATCAGGTTGAAGAGTGCCTGGCCTGATATTGCGAGACTGCCATGGCTGATTTTTATTTTGTAAAAGAACCTTTATCCCGGCTTTTTGTCAAGTTGCTCAACAACGGGAAAGGATTCATCCCCACAGATCGCAAAGGCGTTTTCCTCACCCTGTTTTTTGCGATTTTCACCACCGTTACCGGGGTAGGGATCGTGGTGCCGCTGCTGCCGGTGTATGCCAATGACCTTGGGGCAACAGGCCTTTATGTGGGCATGATATTCGGGGCATTTTCCATCTCCAGAACCATTCTGCTGCCCGTGTTTGGAAGGCTTTCCGATTACAGGGGGCGAAAACCGTTTATTGTTGCAGGATTGCTGGCCTACACACTGATTTCCATTGCATTTATTTTTTTCGAGAACATAGAGTCATTGATTATCCTGCGATTTATCCAGGGTGCAGCCTCAGCCATGATCATGCCGGTGGTCCAGGCCTATATCGGTGAGATCACGCCTGTTGGTTCAGAAGGGTACGCCATGGGGCTGTTCAATTTATCCATGTTTTTAAGTCTGAGCCTTGGTCCGCTCATGGGGGGTGTCATCAAAGATATCTGGTCTCTTGATGCAGCCTTTGGGTGCATGGGTGTTTTTTCTGCCGCAGGTCTGCTGCTCTGCTTTTTTTTTCTGCCATCGGTCATAAAGGAAAACATCAATAAGGTTCAGACCGATCCAATGCCATGGTCAAATCTTGTCAAAGACAAAACCCTTATTTTAATTTTTTTGTTCAGGTATGCCTATACGTTTTGTATCGGCGTGATCTGGTGCTTTATGCCGGTATATGCCGACACTCAATTTAGTCTATCCGGTTCTTTGACCGGGGTTCTGGTCATGCTGGGCGTTTTTGTGTCAGGCCTTTTGCAATTGCCCATGGGATATCTTGCAGATCGGGTGGACAAAAAAAAGATGGTTCTGTACGGTGGGTTGTTTTCCAGCATCGGGATGGTGCTGCCGTTTTATGCCGTCGGTTTTTCAGATTTAATGGTTGCGGTCAGCGTGTTCGGCATCGGCGGGGGCATTGCCATGCCAGCCATCATGGGCTGGGCTGTGATCATGGGAGACAAAAAAAAGGCCATGGGCTCAGTCATGTCGATCATGACCGTGGCCCACAGCCTTGGGATGTTTTCCGGTTCAATGGTGGCCGGACTGACCATGGATTATTTGAGTTTAAAGTTTGCCTTTCCCTGCGGCACCCTGGTCATGGGGCTTGCCACGCTTGTGTTTCTTATCGGAATGGATAAGAAAATAACAGTCAAGACAAACGCTTAGACCCGAATATTTCACGAATCGTTTTTGTCTTTGCCGTTGAATTGGTTTGCACCTGGTTTGCTTTTTATGCAAAACGCCGTAAAACCCCTTCTTTCAGGTGGAGGAGGATGTCAAGCAACAATCTTTCGTGCAAATTCAATGGCCTGGCTTTTTATGGTGTCATCCATATTGGCCGGGGTGGTGCACCCGCCAATGTATAACTCGCCCACATGAATTGATTTATGGGGGTTTTTAATCCGGGAAAAAGCTGTAAATGCTGCCTCGGCATTGTTGTCCCAGGGACCGCCGCCAGTGACCAGAAGGGCCTGGCGCTGACCTTCCACAAGAGAGGCATGATCAGGCTGATGATAACCGGTGTAAAGACTATAGGTCCGATCAATAATTGTTTTAAGCTGGGCCGTAACTCCCCAGAAATACAGTGGTGAGGCAAACACCACAACCTGGGCATTGACCATTTTCCCCAATATCTCAGGGACGTCATCTTTTTGAACACATCCGATCTTATCAGGATAGTCTTTGCATCTGGCACAGCCTAAGCAGCCTTTCATGTTTTTATCACCCAGGTAAATGGATTCCACCTGGTGGCCTGCGGCTGACAGTTCTTCTTCCACCCAGCCCAGTACTCTGGCTGTGTTTCCTTTTTTGCGGGCACTGCCCTGCAATAATATGATTTTCATTTTGTTCTCCTGATAAAACAGTTGTTAATCAATCGGACAAATTTTTAAATCGGCTGAGCAAGCAGCGGTTATGCTGGCGATTAAAAAAAAGATTAATTTTTCTTTTTCAGCAGATCGCGTATTTCTGTAAGCAGTACTTCTTGTGTAGAGGGTTTGGGTGGTGCTTCAGGTGCTTTTTCCTCTTTACGCTTAAAGGAGTTGATGCCTTTAATCACCATAAAAATTGAAAATGCGACAATTGTAAAATCCACAGCGGTTTGAATAAACTTTCCATAGCTGATTACAACTGCCGGGACATCTGCTGTGGCCGCTTTAATCGTAATCGCTAATTTGGTAAAATCGATTCCACCGACAAGCACGCCGATGGGGGGCATAATAACATCTGCAACAAAAGAAGACACAATTTTGCTGAAGGCAGCACCAATAACAATACCAACCGCCATATCAATAACATTACCCTTAACGGCAAACTCTTTGAACTCTTTTAAAATACTCATGATACATTCCCCCTTAATCAGTTAATGTGATTTACCTGCGATTTTCTTTATCAATATTTTCAACACCTGTAAATGTATTTCAAAATTTCATTTTTAAGTTTACCAGCAGAGGCAAACTATATGGTAAATAGTTCTTGATCATTAATCCTGGCTTAAGCAGGGTCTGTATCTGGAATATTTTTATCCTGAGTGCTATCTAAAACAGGCAGATGCATGTGAATCGATTTGGAAAAGATTGATGTTTTCAATTTATAAACAGGCTTAAAAATGATATGGTAGCAGTCCATGAAAAATTTTTAAAAAAGGGGCGCAATGCCGGATTATTCTGAAATGATAAAATTATTCCAAACCAAGGCTGAACAGGTCTCAGCCAGGGTACAAGAATTTGCCACGGTTCAAGATGCCATTGCCTGTGCGATTGATGTCTGCAGTCACAAAAAGGTATGCGCGCAGCTTCAGTCAGGATGTGAGGCAGAGGTATCAGAAGGTGCACAAGCCCTGTGTGATGTCAAGTTCGGGAAACATATTGTTGCAGCGCCTGATCTTTACAGCAAAGACCGCATATGCCTGATAGAGCACTGCTTGAAAAAGGGGATAAAAACTGTTTTTAAGGATTTGCGTCAGCATCTGGGTGGGGTTGATATGGCAATCACCTGGGCGCAATACGGCATTGCCGAAACAGGAACCGTGGTCATTAATTCCACCAATGAAGATCTCCGCCTGGCAACCATGATCAGTGAAGTTCATATGGTTTTGCTTGAAGAAAAAAACATTCGTAACAGTGCTGATGATCTGACCGTTGAGTTGAAAAAAATGATGCAGGATGCTGACAATTATACTGCGTTTATTACCGGAGCCAGTCGCACCGCTGATATTGAACGGGTTCTGGCCATGGGTGTTCACGGGCCATTGGAACTATACATACTGTTGATCAAGGAAGAAAAATGACCCCCAAAAATAAAATGAAAGATTATCAACAGGGTGTTCGGAATGCATTGGACAATGATTTTTTGCGCACAGCCATGGATAAGTTTGCCGTGGCTTATCGTGATGCCAGAGAAAAGGCGTTTGCCGGGCTTGATCGGGATAACCTCATCCGGGATGTGGCCCAGCGCAAAGATAAAGCCATTGTTAATCTGGACCAGTTGTTTGAACAATTTAAAGCAAACGCTAAAAAGAAAGGCATTTTTGTTCATCTTGCAGACAATGCCCAGCACGCCAATGAAATCATTGCCACCATTGCCCAGGTTTCTGAATCTAAAAACATTATCAAATCCAAATCCATGACCGCAGAAGAAACCCTGCTCAATCATTACCTTGAAGACAAAGGGTTTATTGTAACAGAAACTGATCTGGGAGAATGGATTGTCCAGCTTCGCGGAGAAACCCCATCCCACATGGTTATGCCGGCCATTCACCTGTCCCGGTACCAGGTGGCGGACCTGTTTTCTGATGTGACGGGAAACCGCCAGGACCATGATATTGAGAAACTGGTAAAAGTTGCCCGACGGGAGTTGCGCCAGAAATTTGTTCAGGCGGATATGGGGATTACCGGGGCTAATTTTGCTATTGTGGATACCGCCACCATCGGCCTGAACACCAATGAAGGCAATGCCCGCATGGTGACAACCCTTCCCCGGATTCATGTGGCACTGGTCGGGCTTGAAAAACTGGTTCCCACCCTGGAAGACGCCCTTGCCATTATCAAAGTGTTACCCCGGAATGCCACTGGCCAGAATATCACGTCTTATGTGACCTGGATTTCAGGGCCATCACCCTGGCATGGGAAAGCAGGTCTTAAAAAAGAGTTTCACATCGTTTTCCTGGATAATGGCCGACGCGCTTTGGCAAAGAATCCCTCATTTAATGAGGTTTTGCGCTGTGTGCGCTGTGGCGCCTGTGCCAATGTATGCCCGGTTTACCGTATGGTGGGAGGGCACCAGATGGGACACATCTATATTGGCGCCATCGGCTTGATCCTGACCTATTTTTTTCATGGTCGTCTCCAGGCCCGGAACCTGATTCAAAATTGTATTAATTGCGGTGCATGCAAAGCTGTTTGCGCGGCAGGTATTGATCTGCCTGAGCTGATCAAAAAGGTTCATGCCACCATTTTGAATGAAGAGGGGCATCCGCTTAAATCTGTCCTGCTTTCCAAAGTGTTGCGCAATCGAAAACTGTTTCACAGTCTGCTACGCTCAGCCCAGCTGGTTCAGCAGCCCATGAAAAATGATCAGGGATATCTGCGGCATCTGCCCCATATTTTTGCTGGAGAACACAATTATAAGCAGCTGCCGACCATTGCCGAGATACCCTTTCGTGATCGCTGGGCATCGATCAAGCCCAATCCAATAAACCCCAGGTACAGAATTGCCCTGTTTTCCGGCTGTGTTCAGGATTTTGTGTATCCTGAACAACTGGAGGCGGCCATAGCCCTGTTTGCTCAGCAGCAGGTTGCTGTGGAATTTCCCATGGAGCAATCCTGCTGCGGCTTGCCGGTCCAGATGATGGGAGAAACCCATGCTGCAGAACAGGTTGCCGCCCAGAACGTTCTGGCTTTGGATGCAGAATCAGTGGATTATGTGGTCACTTTGTGCGCATCCTGCGCCTCTCATTTGAAAAAAAGCTATCCATCCCTGCTGGCCGATCGATCATCCCTGGCATTGAAAGCAAGAAACCTGGCAGAAAAAGTCATGCCGTTCAGCAGTTTCTGCCACGACATTTTAAAAATGGATGAAGCCCTATTCACACCCGGTGGCCCCAGAACAACCTATCATGCGCCCTGCCATCTATGCCGGGGTCTTGAGGTCAAAGAGGCGCCCCACGGCCTATTCGCCAGTGCCGGGTTAAACTTTGTAAAAGCAGCAGAAGAAGAAACCTGTTGCGGATTTGGCGGGACATATTCTGCCAAATTTCCCTCCATATCAGCCCGGATTCTGAACAAGAAACTGGATGATGTCGCTTCGATCAAAGCAGAATGTTTAATTACCGAATGTCCGGGATGTATTTTGCAATTAAGGGGAGGGGCTGCCCAGCGCGGCATGGAGTTAAGTGTTAAGCATTTGTCTGAGGTATTGAAAGAGCGGTTGAAAAAAAGCTGATCAATAGTGTATGGCCAGCCATACGGTTTTATTGTCAGGATCTGTCCAGACAACTTTATGTTTGGTGTGTGCAGGAATGTTCAGAAAGTCGCCTTTCTCCAGCTGAATGGTCTTTTGGTCATTCTCAAACGCAAGAATTGCACAACCTTCAAGGACAATCACCCATTCGTTTTGTTCTTGATCATACCATCCTTGAGCAGGAGATGACTGACCAGTTGAAACAATTTTTTCAATTCGGATATTCTTGTGGTTCAGTATCTGTTCAAAAAGCTCCTGGTTCAGATTATCCGGTATGGACTCAAAGATGTTTTTAGATTCCGTGGTCATATTTTTTATTCTTTACAGTGATGTTTGCCTTGCATAAGAACTAAATTTCCCTGCTGAGTATTAGAGAGCCTTGCCATCAAATCACACTTGATTTTCAGGATAAAAAACATCTTTTCGCTATTCGTATCAAGCAGTGTTTCAAAGTTCCCTTGTCCTTTGGAAATAATAAGATCAGCATTGTCAAAGAGTTTTTTAAACTCATGCGAAGTCTCTTCAAGAATTGTCCCAGGATAAATACTTCCAGAAGAAATAACACTTACCACCTGGTCAAGTCCGACATAGAGGGCATCATTGAGCACGGCATCGTTGATAATCGGTCTGTCCCTCACAGCACAGATAATATTTAATGAGGGAAAAGCTATTTTTATTTCTTCTATAAAAACCTTGTCTAAAACAATCTCTCCTGAATTATCACAGATATACAATAGAGTGCTTGCAGTCGAAAGTTGTTTGGCAAATTCATCAAAGTGGTAAATTCCAAACCCGCTTTGATCAATTGAGTCAAGTTCTTTTTCTATGTCAAGATTTGCATGATTCTTTGCTCCGAAATCAATAATATTTCCGGCAGCGGCAAGTTTTACGGCAATTTTGAGGGGTGAGCCGGACATTTTGATTTTTTCTTTAAACACCTGGTAATAGTTTAGTGCAATATCGTTGGAATGAGCCTTTATTGCTTTATAAAGATCAAAGTCGCCGGGTTGGTTGAGCATGTCAATTACCGTATCAGTCGCTTTTCTTATGATATGTTGCACAACAATACCATCACCATGAGTTTCCAGAAGATATTGCATTAACGTTTCAAAGAAAATTTTTTTTTGTGCGTCATTCAATTTTGCAAGTGTTGCTATAGATAAAAACTGCTGAAATATGCAGGGATAACATTCGGTTGAAATATGTTTGGTTTTGGCTTTCATATATTAAGATACCTTCATTTTTTTTTATTTGAGTCTGAATTTTATTTTAAATTCAGTTCCATGTATATAGCGCCCTCAATGGGGTTGTGCCGATAAGGTGCGATCAGCTCAAAACCAAAGGATTTATACAAGGCATTAGCGCTTTTCATTGATGGAAGCGTATCGAGCCTCATTGCATCATAATTTAGAAATTTTCCAGCTTTGATAACATTTTCGACCAATAGCTTGCCAACTTTTAAATTTCGATATTCAGGTTTAACATAGAGGCGTTTCATTTCACAGATTTTTTTTTCAAACAATCTCAGACCAATGCAGCCAATTGCTGTCTCACCTTCAAAAGCCAGGAAAAGACATCCTAAAGGAGATGCATATTGTTCTGCTAAATTCTGTAATTCCTGATTAAAATTTTGAAAACATAAATCAAAATCTAATGATTCGGCATACTCTTGGAATAAAGACTTTGCGGTTAAGATTAAGTCTTTTGTATCTGCTTTAATTATTGTTATCAATATGGTTACCTTTTTTTAGATTATAATCGCAAGATTGAGGGGCACGCAAACTGTAATATGTCAATATATTTATATGGCTATTTATGTGGCATTTTGGACCAACGTTAAGGGTAACGGGCAGGATTGGTAGCGAGCTTCGTGCCTCAGCACGGTTCTAATCCTTTATTTGTTTTTGGTCCGATATGAATATTATTGTTGAAATAATTGTCCTACAGTTTTCATTGGCATGAACATTCGTACCCTACTATTGTGGCAGTACAATACTTCAAAACCATATTTTGAATAGAAATTCTCAGCATTTTCGTTTAAGCAATCGACGATAATTGCATATGCTCTCATGTGAGAATTAATTTCCCATAAGTATTCAAGCGCTTTTAATAGGGTGATTTTCCCCAAACCTTGACCATGATATTCTGAATGAACAGCTATCTGAGCAAGTAAGAATACTGGCACAGGATAATGTGGTAACTTTTTTATAAGTTTTTTTGGCAAAGTTTCTCTGCTAATAGAACTAGGTGCAATTGTATAAAAAGTGCAAATTGGGTATTTGCCGTCAGGAAGTGGAACAGAGGCGGGTAATAGCATTGTTCTGCTTATGCCTGCGGCCATATGCTTTGCAGCCTTAGTTCGGATGAATTCGTTCAATTCAGCTTCACCACAATCAAATGAAGCCCGGTCGTGGATAACTTTGTCAAGCTCTATAAATTCTTTAGCCCAACTCATTTAATACCTTGTTCTCTGGTAAAAGATGCCGCATCCAGCAGCGCTTTATTGGGTTTTTGAGTTTTCTCGCAAGCACTTATGAAAAGATCAAAAATGTCATTTTCAACAATGATACTTTCATGTTGAGCAATTACCTGGGTTGCGTTGTCATCAATTAGCTTGACAATATATTCAGTGAGACTTTTTGCTCCAAGTAAGGCAGAAGCTTTTTCAGCTTTTGCTTTAATTTCCTGATCTAACCTCATGTCAAATCTAGTGGTAGCCATTGCTGTTCTCCTCTTTCTTTTTGTACGGAGTAATTCCGTACCTATGCGAAGAGTATAGTGCTTACTAGATCCCTTGTCAACAGTTACGGAATGATTCCGTACAAATACTTGGTTTTTTGCCCAAACACCTTAAAAACATAACGTTTGAACTTCTCATTGGGTATGACAGCCGGGATAGCATCATCCATATGGGGAACAGCAGATTTTAAATATGTGTTTGGTATCTCCTTTTAAATTATTATTCTCAGACCGCCGGATTTCTTTTTCAGGCGTCTGGTGTTCTTCTAAGAGAATACTCCATTCAGTAAACCTGAAATTGTATGATATTGCTTTTTGCCGGACAATTATTTTTATATGAAAGAACAGATCAACCAACTGAATTCTTTCATATTTTGTTGTGGACAGGCCAAGGTAAAATACCAGGGCGGCCCATGGCCGTTTATATGAAACATAATCCTAATTAATCATATTTTTCAAACGCCCTGACGCTGAGTTGATCCTCCTGGTCAAAACTGATGGATGTGCCTGCATTATTATAGAAAAACCGGTCAAACCCCAAATTTTGGGCCAGAAACCCGGCGGCTTTCATTCCCGTGCAATGGGACACACCGATTTTCTGGATATTTAAGGCATTAAAATATTCCAGGGTTTCCTGCTGCTGCAGGTCGCTTGTATTGAGCAGATGAATCCCGCCGATTACCATGAAAACATCCTCAATCCCGGTTATTACTCTGGCATGCAGGGTGGTATTAATGACGCCCCTGTGGGCACACCCGGCCACAACCACCAGACCTTTATTGGTCTTAAAGAACAAAGACTGATCATCTTGAACCGGACTGTCCACATATTCACCGTCTCTTTTCAAAAACAATATGGGTGCCACTGATTCA
>JBDRPM010000098.1:0-23988 GCA_043827005.1 Pseudomonadota bacterium
AGTTTTCCATTGAAAATGAATGCTTTTGTATGATGCTTGCCAATGCCGTTGGCCTGGCTGTTCCGCCTGTTATGATTGAGCGAAAAGAAGATCAAAAGGTTCTGTTAATTAAAAGGTATGATAGAATATTAGACAATGATATTCTCAAGCGTCTTCACCAGGAAGATTTTTGTCAGGCCATGGGGCTTTCACATGAATTGAAATATCAAGCTGACGGTGGTCCTGGTCTGAAAGCATGCTTTGATCTTGTTCGAATATATTCTGCTAATCCGATTAAAGATTTTCAGCAGTTGATGCAATGGGTGTTTTTTAATTACCTGATCGGAAATATGGACGGGCATGCAAAAAACCTGTCTTTTATATATCAGGCTAAACAGATTCGATTGGCACCTTTTTATGACATATTGTGTACAGACATATATGACACCCTGTCACAAAAACTTGCTATGACAATAGGTGGGGAGAACAGATCCGGATGGATAATGGAAAGACACTGGAAAAGATTTGCAGAGGAGATAAAAGTAAGTCATCCAATTCTCAAGAAAAAATTATTGAATTTCTGTCTTGAAGTGGCCCTTAAAACTGACAGTACCTACGCGGATTTTATAAACAGATATCAACCAAACAGCCTGTTAGAGGATATCATAGCCGCGATAAAAAAAAGATCGAGTAAAACGCTTACACAATTCAATTCAACACAAAAGGGAAGACTATGAAGTCGCAGCAAAAGCAGCTGCCCAAAAACAATGGACCCATGTTCATTTTTTGACCGAACTGATCAAAAAGGAAAAAGACTTTGCCTTGAAAGGCGGGACTGCTTTAAATTTTTTCCATTTGAACATGCCTCGCTTATCTGTTGATATTAATTTATCCTTTCTCCCAGCAAAACCAAGGGATGAGACATTAAAGGATATTACAAATTCACTCGGCAGAATTTCAGATCGTGTCGAAAGAATGCTCCTGTAAATTATCACTTTTGGCTTTATACATATATTCTTTATGAACTGCTTTACCCGGACAGAAAAGATTAAATCCCGATCAAAAATCAAATATTTTGGGGCACCGTCAAAAGGAAATGCATTTTTCAACTGCTGAACCACCCACTCCACTGTAAGGTGCTCAGTAATATTGAAATGAACGAACTTTCTTCCGATATCAGGTTCATTTGGTATTGACCATAAATTTTGAAGAGCCCGCAATACACTGATATTGTAGCATGATCTAATATTGGCAAACCACAGTGACTGATGATATCTGTGTCAGGCTTCATTAATAGACCTGTATAAAATAAGTTTTACTGTTTACTCCTATTCAAAAATATTTTAATACATATTCTTTTGATGTGTCGGTTTTCAGAATCACCAGGTAGTTCTAATTTAGCGTTTAAGGGGATGTTATTGGAAAAGTTGAAAGATGAAATGGATAACCCCAGAATACTGATTGTTGATGACAGCATTTCTATTCGCAAAAGCTTGATAACTCTATTAAAACCATTCAACGCTACAATTGTTGAAGCTAAAAACGGACAGGAAGGAATTGAATTGGCAGAAACCGGGAATTTCGATGTTATCCTCAGTGATATTGATATGCCGGTATTAAATGGGATTGAATTTTGCCGGCGAATCAAGGAAAATCCTAAAACCCGAAATATTCCCATAGTGGTTGTCAGTTCATTTAATTCCAGCGAAGATATAACTCTTGGATTTCAGGTTGGTGCCGTTGCCTATATTACAAAAGATGAGGCCAAAGAACGACTCTACAATACCATTAAAGAGGTCCTGTTTAAGACCAACTTTAAACGAGAACGTACTATTTTAATTGTTGACGATTCCATGTCCATCAAAACGATAGTACAAAAAGGCCTGGAAAGATCAGGTTTTCAGGTTCTGACAGCCGAAAATGGGAAAGCGGCTCTTGCTGTCTTGAACAAAATAAAACCCGATATGATCCTGAGCGATATTGATATGCCGGTGATGAACGGTTATGAATTTTGTGAGGCTGTACGATCAAATTCAGAACTCAGAAATATTCCTTTTATGGTTATGAGTGCGAACAGTGATCGGGGGAATATGAACCGCATGGTTCAACAGGGTGCTGTGGCCTATATATGCAAACCGTTCAATATTGATCAACTGGTCATCATGGTTGAAAAGATTTTATCAGACCAGTTTTTGATCCTGCTCAAAGAAAAAGAAAAGGCAGATAATGAACGAAGCCTGATGATCGCCACTATTGCAAGCCTTATCACAGCACTTGAGGCAAGGGATGCATATACGCGTGGCCATTCAGAAGCTGTAGGGGAAATTCTTTCCGGAATGCTGAAAATAACCGGTGCCTCCAAAACACAAATTGAAACCGCATCCATCGGCGGCAGACTGCATGATATTGGTAAAATAGGCATCCGGGACAGTATCCTGTTGAAACCAGGCCGACTGACTGAAACCGAGCATGCAAAAATAATGATGCACCCGGATATCGGCGCTGGAATTCTCGATTCCATTCCCAGCCTTTCAGACACAATCCCCATTGTCCGGTATCACCATGAACGAATGGATGGAAAAGGCTACCCCAAAGGCCTGAAAGGAAGTGAAATTCCTCTTTTGGCCAGGATGGCGGCCGTTGCTGACACCTATCATGCGTTAACAAGCAGCCGACCCTATCGCAAGAAAGGAGGCGCTGATGATGCCCTTCAAATCATTTATGATATCAAAGGAACCCAGCTTTGCCCTGAATGTGTCTCCCTGTTTTTAAAATATATTGATACAAGACAAGAGACGATTAACCCGGACATTTCGTGAAATATCCGGGTTAAACAAACACAGGATGCCGGATAATTTTGTGAGAAGAAAAAATAAAGTTGATGCTGTAGTCGGATGGCTGGGTTGATCCTCCCCAAAAAAACAGTTTGTTCTTGATTACATTTTTTTGGGGGAGGACCAGTTACAACACTTAAACTTTTTCAGTGGTAGCTGTTTTCTCTTTTGTCGTTTTCAAAATTACTTGTTCCTGTGAAATCTCTCCAAGGTATTTGGGAAGTTCTATCCCGGCCATGCCAGCCACCTCGTGCAAGGGTGGTAAACTTTTGATCAGCCCGGCAAGAAAATTTGAGGTTGCTGTGCCATCTTTACCGCCACCTGCAGAATCCCAGACCGTAACTTTATCAATTTTGATATTGCGAATAGCCTCAACCTGAAGCCGTACAATTTGTTCAATTTTTTCAGTCATAAGCAGAGTGGCTGCTGATTTTGCATCACCGTTACACCCCTTGACCAGACTGAGATATCCGGCTGCCTTGCTTTCGAGAACCTTGCGCACACCCTCAGCCTCGGCCTCATATTTAAAAAGAATAGCATCAGCCGCTCCTCTTGCCTCACGGCGGGTCTTTTCAGCCTCAGCTTCAGCCGCAATTTCAACTTTTCGCTTATCAATTTCCTGGCGCACCACTTCTTCAGCATTGAGCCTTTCTTGTTCAGCCTTGTATTGAGCTTTCTGGATCTCAACCTCTGCCACGCGCTTTGCCACTTCTCCCCGTTGCAGGGCAGATGCCTGTTTTACTGCAAGTTCAGCATTGGCATCTGCCATATCAGCCTTTGCCCGGTTTTCACCGTCCACAGCTTGAGCTTCTTGTTGTTGAACAACAATACGTCGATCAGCCTCGGCCTTTTTTTGACCTTTGGCCGACTCAGCCTCATTTTCAGCCACTTTAATCTCTTTGTCACGGTTTGCAGCAGCCTCACCGATTGTGGCTTCTGCCTCCTGCTGCTGGACAAAAATGCGCTGGTCAGCCTCGGCCTTTTTCTTACCCTTTTCTGACTCAGCCACATTTTCCGCCACTCGAATTTCTTTTACCTTTGTTGCTTCAGCCTCGCCAATGGCCCCCAGCTTTTCCTGTTCAGCAACATCGACCTTGGCCTGGTTAATGGCTTCAGAAGCTGCTTTTTTCCCAATAGAATCAATATAGCCGGACTCATCGGTTATATCGGTGATATTAACGTTAATCAGGAAAAGACCTATTTTATTCAGTTCCGGAGAAACATTCTTGCGGATCGATTCCAGGAAACTCTCGCGGTCCTGATTGATCTGTTCAATCGTTAAAGAAGCCACAGTCAGTCGCAACTGGCCAAATATAATTTCCTTGGCCATCTCCTCAATGTCTTTTTGCGAAAGATGGAGCAACCGTTCAGCAGCAGAGGTCATAACCTCAGGTTCCGTACTGATCCCCACTGTAAAAGTGGACGGTACATTAATTCTGATGTTCTGCAACGAAAGCGCTTTTTGCAGGGGGATGCTAATGGTCATCGGAGTCAAGCTGATGTATGCATAATCCTGGATCAGCGGCCAGATCAGAGCCCCTCCGCCATGGATACAATTGGCCGATTGTCCTGCCCCAACCTTTCCATAGACAACCAGTATTTTGTCCGACGGGCACCTTTTATACCGGGAAGCAAGAAAGGTGATGGTTGATATCACAAGGATAAGAAACGCAGCTATGGGAAGAATCCAAAAATCGAACATAACGACTCCTTTTTTTTAGTTTAAAATTTCTACAACAAGAACATTTGCCTTTACCTGGACAACGCGTACCGGAGTGCCAGTGGGAACTTGCGACCCATTTTTTTCAGATGCATCAAATTCTCGAAGCCGGTTCTGGAAATTAAGACTGACCCGTCCTGTTCCTCCTTCCGGGATAGTGAGATACACCGTTCCTGAGCTGCCCACCGCATCAGCGGTTTTGAGTGTGCCGCTGGACTGCAGGCTCACCGCACCCTGGAACAGCTTACCAATGACCCACACGGACACCATTCCTGCAACCACTGCCCCAAGAATAGCAATCAACGTCCCCACCTGACTCTGTCGATAAAGTGCGAGCCCGACCAGGCCGAACATCATAAAAAACGCAGATAGCCCCTGTAGAGAAAGCAAACGGAAACCAACATCAGAATCTGCGTGTGAAGAATCAATGTCAATGTTGCCGTCCACACCAGCAGAAGTGTCCATATCTCCACCAACAAATTGCATAACAAATTTTACAAAAACGAAGAAGCCCCCAATAATCGCACATGCAAGAAAGAACATCTCCAAGCCGTTAAAATCTGAAAAAGCGTTTGCCACATCAAATCTCCTTTATACTTTTTACTACCTGAAAACCATATCTGATAATTCTTTTCTTCAGCGTCAAGGATTCTCCCTTAACCACGGCAGCAACTCGCACACAACAGCGACATCAGCCACCGTGAACTTTAAAAACAACCAATTTTATCTGATCAATTTTTCTTATTAAATTTATCCACAAGAGTCAAACGATTATCTTGATACACCCCTATTTATAAAATTTACTCCGAATCCGTTCAATTCGCTTGCGGTTGGTACCCAGGTCGGAATATCCGACACGGGATGCAGATCGGACATGAATTACTGTCTCTCCACCCTGCTCTTCTGGAAAATAAAATTCCACATCATCAGTAAATCTAAAAAAAGCTGACTTGAACTCTGCCCTGATATAATTTCCCCGGGCATCCATGATCTTTGTTCGATCTTCGGACTCAAGTATCTGCAAAAGACGAGATCGGGCCTTGTTTTGTGTCCCTGTATATGGGATCGGTTCAATATACTGTTTTTCACCAACCGCTTGACTGTTCACACAGTTTGGCGTTCTCGGACACGACGTCAACCTGCCATTAGTTATCCCCAAATTCGGCATAATCCCCCCACATCCTGATAAAAATATTAAACATCCTATCCCAACGATAACTTTTTGTCTCATTATTTTTTATCCCTTGGTTAACCACCAAAATGTCCCGGTTTGCTTCTTCCCATCATTTATTTAAAAAACTTTTCGAATTTAAACATTTACCCATTTAAAAAATAATTATTTATAAAAGCATCCTTCTGACCTTTAGCCCGGATATTTCATGAAATTTTAGACATTTTGTTCGTTGATATTATAAATTCAAATAGTTGCATAAAAATTTTCCCATACCATCCGTGAAGTTAATACTTCCAATGGTAAGATTCTGTATTTGGATGGATCAGGAGATGTCGTAACAACAAACATCAGATCCAAACAATTAAAATGTTCAGGAACGGTTTATCTTTGGGCACCCATAAAAAAGGTTTTGGGACAAAATAGTACAATTTCTCCGACTGAATCTCCCTGCTAAAAGATCCTGCAAGACATTAAACACCAAACTTTTTATCTACAAAGGCTCTGACTTTATCCGGGGCGTCTTTTCTGACAGCTGCCTTTGCAAGGGCGTGCTGACAAGCCATCTCCTTATTTCCAGTAAAAATTGCGCACCACATCAATCCGGCCAGAGCACCCACAATGTTTGGATTCAGTTCGACAGCCCTTTGAAATGAATGTGTGGCTGCGTCATAGTCTTTATTTTTTAATAATGCCCAGGCCAGCATGTCATGGTTGAGATAGGATTCAGGATCGGCTGAATGGGCATAACAATCAATTTCGACCGTTGATTAGCCTGTGCATCCACTCTAATCTCATTCTGTCCAATAAAGATTCACTTATTGCAACCATTGCATATTTCATAAATCTATGAAAGAAAAAAAGATAAAAAAAATATTCAAACTTTGCAGGGGAAGAAAGGTATGACCCGATATAACGGCATCAACCATCTGGCCATGGCGACCTGTGATTTAGACTCAACCATCCGCTATTACAGGGATCTTTTGGGAATGAGATTACTGGTATCACTCGGCCACAGGGGATATAAGCATTACTTTTTTGAAATCTCAAAAACAGACATGATTGCCTTTTTTGAATGGCCCCATGTCAGAAAAATACCTGAAAAAGATCATGGGGTTCCCGTAAAAGAACCTTTTGCCTTTGACCATGTATCTATCGGGGTCAACAGTTTCAAAGATCTTCTTGATATTAAAAAAATGCTGGCGGCGGCCGGGTTCTGGGTCTCTGAAATTGTGGACCATGGATTTATCAATTCCATTTATTCATTTGACCCCAATAATATCCCCATTGAATTCAGCTATTGCGTGCCGGGAAAAGATATCAGAGCCTTGCCGGTACTCAAAGACAAAGATCCTTCAAAGACAGCCATTGAAGGATCAAACCCCCAACCGGGAAAGTGGCCCTCATTCAATGATGAAGATGGATCAAGCGATGATCTGAAAGTCTATCCGGGTGAAGGCACAAATCTGTTTGAAGATTAGCCTCTGACTTTTAAAGCAATCTGTGCAACCGGTTCTCCCGGCTTCTTTCCGTTTTCAAGGGTTTCTTCATCCGGAGCGTCGACACAGGCCATGCCACAATGCCCTGTGGCAGACATGGGGTCGCCAGAGATGATCATATCGTAGATCAAAAGAGCCTGAATAATCGACAAAGGATAGGGATAGGAATCCCGGCCTACTGCCAAATGGCATCTTTCATTGTTTTAATGTTCAAAATATTGTTTCATGAAGTCCCTCAAAGGAAATGCATTTTTTAACTGCCAAACCACAGGCTTCCTTCCGAAGCATTGTCACCGGCACTCCGTTGCCATACCGCTATACCGTGGCTTCGCGTCTTCGATTCGCCTCCATCAGGCTGGATCGTTTCAAAGATTAAACAGATTGATTTTTCCCTGGCAAAAACGATGTTGAACCCTTTTTGAAAACTTCAAGACAGAAAGATGAGCTAAATCTCTGGTCTGATGCATTCTTTAATGATTATCTGATTCAAGAAATCAGTGTCTTGGAGAATTGGAATCAGCCCAGAAGGGAGACCAGAGTAAAGCCGTACCTGTTTGTTTTCCGAAAACGATTTTGAATCGGCTTGTCTTATTTTTCAATAACATGTAAATTTGAATATAAAAAAGTTAAATGTAATAAGGAAGCCCGGATATGCCTGCCATATTAGAAGAATTTGAAAATAAGGCCAAGAATCTGCCGCTAAAAGATCGTGCAGCATTCATCGAAAGTCCAATTTCCAGCCTTGACGAACTGGATGAGACTGAATGGGAAGAACTCTGGGCCCAAGAGGCGGATAATATGAGCACCTCATGATCTGGCAAACCTGAGAGGAGAATAATGAGAAAAAATAGCAATGGAAACGCAGACAGACAGCAAGAGGCCAGTAAGGCCATCCATTCCTTTATGGACATGGTGGCGGGGGAAGCCGAACAATATGCCGCAGGTCACACTTCGCCCATGTCCCCGCTTCTTGAAGAGATTGAGAGCTACACTCTTAGAGAAACCGACTATCCCAGCATGCTTACCGGCCGGGTTGAAGGACGCTTCCTACAGTTGATCGTCGCCCTGTCGGGATTCAGTGATGTGGTCGATATCGGTACATTCACCGGCTACTCGGCCCTGGCTATGGCCGAATCAGTTCCGCCAGACGGCAAAGTGCTGACAATCGAACATAATTCCGCCAATGCCGACACCGCTCAAGGCTTTTTTGACAGGAGCCCACACGGCGACAAGATCACTCTTCAGCGGGGCGAGGCCATTGATATTCTCAAGTCCCTGCCATCCGAAGCAACCGATCTTGTTTTCATCGATGCCGACAAAGCCAGCTACCTGGCTTACTATCACGAATCAATGAGGATTCTGCGGAAAGGCGGCCTTATTGTTGCTGACAATGCCCTGTGGTACGGCAGGATCTTTGAACCCAAAGATGAGGACAGTAAAGCCATGGCCCTCTTTAACGAAGAGGTGAACGCTGACAACAGGGCGGAAAAACTTTTCCTCACCCTCTGCGATGGCATCTACCTAATCAGGAAAAAAACAATTTGATTTAAATGTCTATTCTGCTTCGCCACGATTTTGTCCCCAATCGATTACTTTTTAAAGGCAACTTCGATAATAAGTGAGAAAAGTTTCCGAACGGCAACTTTTTTGATCATACCGTGGACATGCCATCTTTTTAAAATCCTTGAAACTTGACTGGTTGAATAGCTTTTAAGTTTACCGCGAAGATTTTTATTCTGAACGCCGCTGATTGTAAATGCACCTGATATTATTGTTTGCAACACGTTCATGTCATCTTCATTGAAAAAGTTAAACCCCTTGAATGGCAGATCATTTTGGACAACGGTCTTTGTGACTTTTTTGAGTTTTTTATACCAACACTCGGATCAACTATATCAGATCAGCATTGTCCTTGAGTCCTTCTTTGAAAGGCGCTGCAAATGTTGGATAATCAAAAATTCTGATCTTAATTTGCATTAAGATAGCTGGTCATCCCACCTGCATAACAGATTCGTGAAATATTCGGGTTAGAATTGATATCTTTCTGGAATCATAATACAATTGTTGAAGAATTACTAAAACCTTTTTGGTTCTGGCTTGTCCAGGTTAGGAAATAGAGTTTGAAAAAATGTCTGTAATTGAAGATACCTTAAAACATACCTTCAGATTTAATGAATTTAAACCCGGCCAGCGGCAGGTTATAGAAACTATCATAGCCGGTAAGTCTGCTGCATCCATTTTTCCAACAGGTGCTGGAAAATCTCTTTGTTATCAGTTGCCAGCGGTCCTTGAGCAAGGGATGACCCTGATTGTTTCTCCGCTTTTATCTTTGATGAAAAATCAGATTGATTTTTTAAAATCGAAAAACATCCCTGCGGCAAGACTTGACTCCGGGATGAGTTCAGATGATTACCGAAGTGCACTTGAAGCAGGAATTCAGACATCAGGCTGCTACCCTTAAAAACTCTGCTGGTTTACCTGGAGATGGCAAATATCATTTCCCCCAAGTATACTGATTTTGAAAACTATAGTTTCAAGTATTTGATCCCTGCTGAAAACATCATTGAGCAATTTAAGGAAAAAAGGATGCCGCAGGTTCACCGCTGCCCGTTGCTTTGGTGACCCGTTTTTTATGTGGGATTCATTCTCCCAGGTTGTTTGACTATAAAGCCGGACAAATGGCAGGTTTTTAGCCGGCTTGAAGCATACCCGTACAAAATAGTTGAAAAATGGGTGCAATTGCATAACAAAGAAAAAAAGGGTAATAATCTCAGGTGATGTTAATTGACGATTCCCACTTTAAATAGTCAGACCCGGCAGGAAAGAAATGAAACAGGTATGAAAGATTCTGTCTTAAACACAGCGCTTATGAACAAGGAAGTCAACCCGGTTGCGGAATTGAGCAGCCGGATTCTTATGAAATTCAAACATGCCCTTATTATCGATTTTGAAGCCGTACCAAATGGAAATATATTTCATGTCGGTGCTGTTTTTAACCATAACACATTTGAAAAAAAAGACATAAAGGATAGCAAGGCTGCTTTGAAGGAATTGTCGGCCTTTTCATCCGGGGCCGACTATATTCTGGGGCACAATATTATCAACCATGACCTTGCTCTTGTAAAAGAAACTTTGCCGGATGCGCCGATTTTGCAACTGCCGGTCATTGATACGCTTTATCTTTCCCCGCTGGCATTTCCGGAAAATCCGTATCACAAGCTGATAAAAAATTACAAGTTGATCAAGAACAGTAAAAATAATCCGGTGGCAGATGCCAACCTGACCTGGGCTGTGTTTGAAGATCAGGTGGCGGCATTTTCGGTTTTAAATCAAACTGATCCCGGGTTGATCTCATTTTATGCCTTTGCCTTTGAGCCGGTTTATTCCAAAGAACAAGGAATGACGATGACCGGTATTTTTGATCTGTTTTATTCTTTGTCCCAATCGGTTCCAAACACGGATAAGGCCAAACAGATATTTATGACCGTGAGCCAGGGGAAAATATGTTCAACCGCATTTGAAAGCATCTGGGATGATTACTGCGGTCATTTGCAAAAAAGACCTGTTCTTGCCTATGCCCTGTCCTGGCTAAGGGTCTCCGGTGGAAATTCCATTATCCCTGCCTGGGTGAAACACGAATTCCCACAGATTTCAACCATTATCAACAGGCTTCGGTATGCCTGCGGCAGCAAAGATTGCGAATATTGCAGGGAAAACAATGGTTCTGAAAAGCTCCTAAAGAAATACTTTGGCTTTGACGAGTATCGCATGCTGCCGGACGGTCGAAAACTCCAAAAAGAAATCATTGAATCAAATCTTAAGGGCAACTCCCTGCTGGGTATTTTGCCCACGGGCGGAGGAAAATCGATTTGCTACCAGATTCCCGCCCTTCACCGGTATCACAGGACAGGGGATTTGACCATCGTGATATCACCGCTCAAGGCCCTGATGAAAGATCAGGTGGACAATTTGAATATGACCATTGGTATGGAGACAGCAGGTGCCATCAACGGCAGTCTTACACTCCCTGAACGGGGGAGTGTAATGGAAAAGGTCAGGCTGGGAGATATCGGCATTCTTTACATTTCACCCGAGCAATTGCGAAATTATAGTGTGGCAGAGCTGATCGGCTCAAGGGATGTGGGGTGCTGGGTCTTTGATGAGGCCCACTGCCTTTCCAAATGGGGGCATGATTTCAGACCGGATTATCTGAATGTTTCCGATTTTATTGTAGAACACAACAGGCGCTCTATGAGACCTCCCCTTATCGGTGCATTTACGGCAACCGCAAAAAAGGACGTTATCCAAGAGGTTTGCAGCCATTTTACTGAGAAGCTTGATCTTGATTTGATACCTTTTATCAGTGGCGTTCAAAGGGAAAATTTAAGTTTCCAGGTATGGCCGGTGACCAAAAATGAAAAGCATGATGTTGTTTTCAATTGTCTTAAAGAGAGTGTCTCTGACGGTGGTGGTGCCATTGTATATTGTGCCAGCAGAAAAAAAACAGAAGAAATCAGTGCGTTTTTGAATGAAAAAGGGATTGCATCACAGGCATTTCATGCAGGGCGAAGCGAGCCGGACAAACGAAATATCCAGGATGATTTTGTAGCCGGAAAAATTCCGGTGATCTGTGCAACCAATGCATTTGGTATGGGGATCGACAAAAAAGATATTCGTCTGGTCGTTCACGCTGACATTCCTGGATCTCTTGAAAATTATCTGCAGGAAGCAGGCAGGGCCGGGAGGGATACGGCCCCTGCAGACTGCATCCTCTTATACGAACCAGAAGATATTGAAAGCCAGTTCTCATTAAATGCCTATTCAAAACTCACGCTGAAAGACATCAAGAAAATTCTGGGAGTCTTGAGAAAAAGGGGTGCAAAAACTCCGGAAATCGTTATCACCCCCGGGGAAATTATGCGCCTGATCGGTTATGCCAACTTTGCCGAGGATGATAGCCGGGCAAGAATCGGCATCAGTTGGCTTGAACGAAAAGGGTTTTTGAAACGCTCCTTTAATCAAACGCTTTTTTTTAAAGGCAAACCTCTTGTCCGGGATATGAACGAGGCTGAACAGAAAATTGCAGCACTGAACCTTTCCAAAATGATGGCAATGGTGTTCAGAACGATCCTTTTCACCCTGTTCAATGCGGATAAGGATTCGATATTATCTGCAGACGTTATCTGCGCCGATTTGGGAAAGATTGAAAACCTGCCGGAAGAATATCTGGATTCAAGGTTTGTTATCGGGCTTTTATCCCAGATGGCGGAAGTCGGCCTGATCAAAGAAGGGGTTCTCATGACCGCCTTTGTCAAACCCAAGGGCCAGGGGAACTCTTTGAAACTGCTGGAGTCTTTTCTGGAGATTGAAACACAGATGCTCGCACTGATGGAGGAGTTGTCTCCTGACGCAGGGATATCCCCGGATACGCCTGATGTCATTCATCTTCGGCTGATGTCCCAACGGCTTAAGGACAAAGGATTTGATCAGGTTAATACCGATGCCGTGGGCAAAATATTACAGGCCCTTGCCAACGATAAGGGAGAAAGTCAGGGAAAGAGTTTGAAAATAGCCGGCAGAAGAGGGGCTGAGCAGCAGATGATTTATGTCAGATTTTCCTGGCAGAAGATTAAGAAGAGAATGATATTGCGTCACAATTGTTCAAGACTCTGCCTTAACACCATTATTTCGTCACTGCCAAAATCCTTGCGGCATGGACAGGCCCAGGTGATGTCAGAATTTTTTCTTTCTCAAATCACCAAAGAGATGCAGTCAGATGTTTTTCTGTCAGGATATAGGGGAGATCACAAGGCCTTAATTGAACGCAGTCTTTTGTTCATGCATGACATGAAGGTTATTACCCTGCAGAATGGCCTGGCCGTGTTTCGCCAGGCATTGAACCTGACGATGCTTCCGGAAAGTCGAAAAAGGCAATATACTCAAGGTGACTATGAACCTTTGTCCCTTCACTATGCTCAAAAAAACGTGCAGGTTCATGTAATGGAAAAGTATGCCCGTCTGGGTCTTGAAAAAATCAAAACCGCTTTGAGATTTGTCAGCGATTATTTTTCAATCTCCTATGATAGCTTTATCCAGCAGCATTTCCCCCGGGAGAAAACGCTTATTCAAACAGCCATGACTGCAGAGGCGTACAAAAAGATCATCCAGTCCCTTGAAAATCATACCCAGGAAGCCATTGTTGCTGCTTTGCCTGAAAAAAATATTCTGGTTCTGGCCGGGCCCGGCTCCGGCAAGACCAAAACCATTGTTCATCGGTGTGCCTGGTTGATCAAGGCCAAATCGGTTGATCCGTCTTCGATTCTTGTCCTGTGTTTCAACCACCAGGCCATGGTCGAGCTTAGAAGAAGGATTCGGGCGCTGACCGGCAGAAGAGCAAACTCCGTGACGGCCATGACCTACCACGGATTTGCCATGCACCTGACCGGCCGGTCTTTCATGGAAAACCAAATGGGCCATAAATCAGGGGAAAATGCGATTGGGTTTGATACCATTATTGACGAAGCTGTCGAGATTTTAAACGGAGAGCGGGAAATCGCCGGGATTGAACAATCAGAGGCAAGAGAGCATCTGCTGGCACAATATCGGTATATCCTTGTGGATGAATACCAGGATATTGATGATCGTCAGTACCGGTTTATTTCGGCCTTGACCGGCAGGCTTGAGCAGGATCAGGATATGAGAATTTCCATCATGGCAGTGGGTGATGATGACCAAAGTATCTATGGATTTCGAAATGCAAACGTGAAGTTTATCAAGCAGTTCCAACAGGATTATGAGGCAAAAATATTTTATCTGATGGAAAATTACAGGTCTTTTTATCCTATTATTCAGGCCTCAAACCAATTTATTGCCTTGAATGAGAACCGGATGAAAACCGGCTACCCGTGCCGAATAAATGGAAAAAGAAGATCCCATGAACTTGCTGCCCATAAGATCGAGACCAATAAGCTGGTCCAGGTTGTCCTGGTTAAAAACATGGCTTCCCAGGCAGTGTTTGTTGCCCGGAAGATAAAGCAACTCATGGCGGACAATCCTGATATGGAACTCCATGATGTTGCGGTTGTTTCACGGCAGGGAATGGAATATCCGCCCCTGGTTTCCCTCAGGATGGCGCTTGCAAAAGAAGAGATACCATTTTGTTATTCAATTAAAAACAGTTCAGGATTTCCATTGTTCAGGATTAGAGAAATACAGGTGTTTCTCCAATATCTGGAGGATCACCAAAAGGAGAGCAGGACGCCCTCTGATCTTAAAAAGGCGGTTCTTGAAAAATTTAAACAGACAAACACATGGACAACTCAAATCGGGCAGATTCTCGAATCATGGTGTGCCATCAATTCAGATATGGAAATATCCATTGCTCAAGCAAAAGATTTTGCTTTTGAAACCCTTTTTGAAGAAAAACGGGAGCACAAAACCGGAACCGGAGTTTTTCTGGGCACAGCCCACAGTGTAAAAGGAATGGAATTCCCCTTTGTGTTCATTCTGGACGGCGGATGGAAACAAAAGAATATCGAAGAAGAGAGGCGATTGTATTACGTTGCCATGACTCGATCCATAAAGGCTGTTTATGCCTGCCGAATTCAAGGTTCCCAAAATCCCCATGTGCGGTTCCTGGAACAAAGTGATTTTACCCATGTCTCAACAACAGAAGAGTCGAGTATCAATGGATTTAATGAAGAATTAACCGTTTCGATCCTCGGGTTGGAAGACCTTTTTCTTTCCTATGCCGGTTTATTCTCACAGGACCATGAGATCCATAAGGCACTTTCGGCCCTTAAGCCATTGGAAAGAATCAGTTTAATTGAAAAAAACAATCAGATCTTTATTGAGAACATGCATCATCAATCCATCGCACGGCTTTCGAACAAAGGGAAGGCAAAATGGCATAACCAAACCCAAACCATTTTGCAAGCCAGGGTGCTTGGTATAATACGGCGTGAGAAAACAGATGGCAAAGAATTTGACGGCAAACATGAAAAAGTTGAATCATGGGAACTTCCGATTGTTGAGATCCTGCACAGAAAACGGGTCTGATGGTATTTTATTCTCCCCCTCAAAACTGGAGATTGTGTTAAACTGTTTTTCAGGAAAAATATTCAACAAAAAGATGACCGGTTACCCGTTTTGCAACCTGATGAAAAACCGGCCGCATACCCAGCTCAGATTTTGATGAATGAAAAACAGCTTCCAGGTCTGTCAACATTGTATATGTAGTGCCTGACCGAAAACCCGTGTTTGGATGAAAACTTGTCCATATGCAAGGCGCAAGCAAAGCTGAAACCGGAGTGTACTGTAGTACATGAGGATTTCAGCTTTGCGCAGCAACGCAGCAGATGGGTGAGTTTTCGTTCAAACACTATGTATGCCAGAGGGTATCTTCATCCTGCTCCATATGGGAGGTTCTTCTAACGGCCATGGGCCGCCCTGGGATTTTCCTTGGCCAGCCCACAACAAAATATGAAAGAATTCAGTAAGTTGATTTGTTCTTTCATATAAATATACAGAGACGTCCAGTCCATCAATGGCTGATATGCCGCTCTTCCGGGGTTAAGGTATTTGTATCCACGGATTGATCGCTGTCGGCCAGAATAGGCTTACCCCAGAATAAGTTTCAAGAGTTTAATCCCCCAACGAGTATAGGGAGCATATCGAATGGGGATATCCAGCCGGGTGGATTTTTTCAGCACTGAGCGGAAATGACTCAAGGCGTCAAAACTGTATTTGCCGTGGTACCGGCCCATGCCACTGTTGCCCACCCCGCCGAAGGGGAGGAAGGGATCACTGAGATGCATCACGGTATCGTTGATGCAGCCGCCTCCGGCCGTTGTCTTGTCCAGGATATTCTTTTGCTGTTCCTCGCTCTCGGAAAAATAATAAAAGGCCAGGGGCCTCTCCCGCTGATTAATATAGTCGATGACCGTATCAATCCGGCTGAATTCCATGACCGGAAAAATAGGTCCGAAAATTTCCTCATTCATGACAGAATCCTCGGGTTTGACATCCACCAGCAGAGTAGGTTCGATATAGAGGGATGCGGCATCGGTTTTCCCTCCGCTGTAAATGGTGCCGCAGGCCATGAGTTTAGACAGCCTTTCAAACTGTCGCGCGTTGATGATCCTGCCGTAGCTCTTGCTGGACGCAGGGTCGGCCGTATAGAACCGGTTAAGGCAGGCTTTCATGGCTTCCAGCAACCGGTCCTTCACACTTTTGTGAACAAACAGGTAATCCGGGGCAATACAGGTCTGGCCGGCGTTGAGAAATTTCCCAAACACGATTCTCCGGGCCGCCACCTCGATATTGGCGTCCTGGTCCACGATGCAGGGGCTTTTCCCGCCCAGCTCCAGGATCACCGGGGTCAGGTGGCGGGCCGCCTTTTCCATGACAATTTTCCCCAGGGAGGGACTCCCGGTAAAGAAAATCGTATCATACCGTTCCTCCAGGAGCAGGTTATTCACCTCCCGGCCCCCGGTGAAAACCGCAACATATTTTTCATCAAAGCATTCCCGGATGATTTCCACCACGACGGCACTGGTGTTCCTGGAATAACCTGCGGGTTTCAAAACCACACAATTTCCTGCGGCCAGGGCCCCGATAAGGGGATTCATGATAAGCTGGAATGGGTAATTCCAGGGTGCCATAACCAGGACCACCCCATAGGGCTGGGGGATGATCTGGCTGGTGCCCGGAAAATTCAGCAGATTGTTAATCTTTCGTTTCGGGCGGGCAAACCGATGCAGGTGTTTGATCTGGTATTTCAATTCCTTCAGGACAATCCCGATTTCCGTTCCATAGGCTTCAAAGGGATGTTTGTGCAAATCGGCATGCAGGGCCTCCAGGATCCTGCCCTCATATTTCTGGATACCGGCCAGGAGTTTTTCCAGATTCTTTTTTCTAAAGGAAACATCCTTTGTTGCATGGGTCAAAAAAAATTCCCGCTGCTTTTTTACGATCTCAACTGCCGTTTGCATATCCCCCCTCATGATTGGTTTTTAATGGTCATTAAAAACACTTCAGTTACTTCACTTTTGCACTATAAAAAAAAAATAAGAAAATTATCCAGCCTTTATCCATAAAAGTGTATCTTTCCCCATCTTCAGGATCATGACCCTTCAGGTAATTGAAAAACAAAACTGTCTTCTTCCTTTTACAAAACATCCTCCCGACATCTACTATGCCCAATGACATGTCTTCCAAAGAATCCCGGCAGAAATGGGCACGCCTCTGATAGCGCTAAAGCTTCACTTCGTGCCAGATAATTTATGAGGTTGATCCGCTTGTTTAAGTTTGTAGAAAAACATAACTTTGAACATTTTCAAGGGATAAAACGTTTATTTAGTAACGGCCCCTTTTGTTATTCCTTTTGGCAGAGCTGGTTTTAATGTTTTTATTGTTGAAGTCTGCTTGATTGAAGGTTTTACCCCGGTCCAGACGATACCGTTATCCACGATGTTCTGACTGGTTAAAAAGGATTTCATGGATGATGGAATCTGGGTCTGTGTAAATTTGGTCTGGTTAAAAACGGCATTGTCAAATTTAGTGGCCTCTATGGAGCCCAGATTAAAGCTTGTTCGTGTTAAGTCTGCATTAATGAAGCGGACGGTTTTCATTTGTGCATTGGTGATGATCGCTTCGGTCAGATTGGCTCCGGTAAAATTGGTGTTTTCCAGTTTATCTATAAAATTGAAAAACAGAACCCTTGGTCCCCGGATATTTGTGAAGTTAACGCCGTTAAATTTACATGTTTTAAATTGCACATTACCTATATTTGCACCGGTGAA
Source organism: Pseudomonadota bacterium (assembly GCA_043827005.1). Taxonomy (GTDB): domain Bacteria; phylum Desulfobacterota; class Desulfobacteria; order Desulfobacterales; family Desulfobacteraceae; genus Desulfobacula. The sequence goes on from JBDRPM010000098.1 coordinate 18,006, forward strand.
ATTGGCCTTTGAAAAGTCGCATGTCTGAAACAATCGGCCAAACAAGTAGGCATTTGAAAAATTGGCGCCAATAAAGTTTACATCCATGTACACGTATGATTGCTGGCCAGGCGGGACATAAATTGATGCTCCGCTGAAATCAGCTCCTGCCAGATTTTTTTCACCGGCATACAACCGGTCCAGTGCGGTCTGGTCAAATGCAAACCCGGTTGAAGTTAGACATAAAGCAGATATCAGGCCTAAAAGTACAAAAAGTTTTTTCATAATAAATCCTTCATGTTGATATATTGTAAACGATAATAAACTTTTAAGTATTTGATTACCATATAAATTTGAAATTGAAATGGCAATAAAAAAAATGGATTTTAGGGTTCTGATGCTTGGATCTTTTCTTTGGTCGTAGTATATCTGTTTAAAAATTGGGTGCATAGGATATGGGTATACGTTTCATGCAGTTTGAAGTTGCAAGTTATCGGAATTTGACATAAAGATTTGTAAAAAATAAATATTGTCGGGGATTAACCCGTCAAGGCGATCATTTAATATTGTTGTATCAATATGAACTCCAAAAGAGTCTACTAACGGCCATGGGCCGCCCTGGTATTTTACCTTGGCTTGTCCACAACAAAACATGAAAGAATTCAGTAAGTTGATTTGTTCTTTCATATAAATTATAAGATGCGGTTCATTGAGCGCTTACGTCCTGGCAGTTTTGACCAGCAGGACTGAACAGACATCAGCCTACCGCTGGTTTGCATCGTCCGAACCTGAACCTGTCAATGGTTCTTTCCCAAAGGAGCCGGACCCAGCCGAAAGCTGAGCGATCCTTGCAAAGCCGGCGCACTCTTGAAAGAGCGTTACAAAATCACCGGAACCCACAAGCCGTCCATTCTCCAGATAGAAGATATGATCGCAGCGTCTTGCGGTTTCCAGCCGATGGGTAACGATCACCCGGGTCACGCCGCTTTTGAGGTTCAGCAGCGCATCTTCGAGGGCCCTTTCCGTCACCACATCCAAGGCAGATGTGGGTTCATCAAAGAAAAGGATATCGGGCTGCTTGTAAAGAGCCCGGGCGATGGCAATCCGCTGGCGCTGGCCGCCAGACACATGACGTCCCCGTTCACCAGCCTGGGTTGCCAGGCCCTGGGGCAACGTATCAACCCACTCCTGCAGCCGGGCCGCTGCAAGGACCTGACGTAACCGTTCCGGATCCGGGGACTGATCATCCAGCACGATATTGGTCTGCAGCGTGTCATCGAGGATAAACGGCTCCTGGGCAACATAGCCAACACAGCGCTGCCATGACCGGCGCACATCCGCAAGGCGCCCGGCCGGCAGGATAATGTCTCCGCCGCCGGGTTCGAGCAGCCCAGCCAACAGGTGCAGCAGTGTCGTCTTTCCACTGCCGCTCTCTCCGACAATCGCATAACTGTGACCGGATTCCACCTCCAGGCAGATGCCCGCCATCCGCCACTCGCTGCAGCCATTATAGGCAAAGGACAGATCCCTGGCTTGCAAAGGCAGTGCCGGCATTAACCGCTGCTCTGTTTCATCGTCACCGGCACTGCTGTTCTGCAACAGGTTCAACTCGTCGTACAGGCTCATCAGCAAAGGCCCTTCCGTGCGCAACTGGTTGATTGCTTCCAAGATTTTGTAGGACGACGGCAGCAGGCGGATTCCGCAAAACGCATAGGTACCAAGAACCGGCAGAATCCAGGTGCGCTCCACACTCAGATAGGCAAACAACCCCAAGACACCGAATGCTGTAACAAACATGAACTCCAGGGTAATTTGCGGCAGAAATCGATAGACCCCATCGGCGACATACAAACGCTCCATCCGGCCTCTGGCCTGGGCATAACGTTGCTCAAAAAATTTTTCCTGCTGAAACAGCTTCACCTCGGATATCCCGTAAAACGCATTCTGCAACAGATGCAGCAGCGTGACAAACTGCTCACGGAGCTCCAGGCCAAATCGCCCGAAATGCTCATGCAGTAAACGCAGCAGCAGCAGGCAGACCACACCGAGACCAAAAGCAAAAGCCAACGTCGACCCGGGCGAAGCAGGCACCAGGATCACAAGAATTCCCAAGGTCATCAAGCCATCACCAGCCAAGCGCATAAAGCTGTCCAAAGCCGCGCGGACGGTCAGATCCGAAGTGCGCCAAACCGCATCAATCAATTCCGTACTACGGCTTTTTAAATGCATCGTATAAGGAGCCCAAAGATATATCGAAAGAAGGCGTGTTGAGAACCGTGTACTGGCAAGTTCACTCAAGCGGGCCCTGCGGTACAGCTCAAGAACCCGGAGCAGGTTCTTGAGTGCATAGGCGGCAATAATCATCACGATCAGTCCGGGAATGCTGACAGATACCGGCTTCCCGAAAACCCCTGACAGGAAACGAAAAACCTTTTGGTCAGACATCGAAAAGCCGGAGTCACTGCAGTAAAACAAAAGCATCACAACAGAGAGCATCGCAGCAATTTCAATCAGCATATTTAACAGGCTCAGGCCGATGAGAAATCCAATCTGTAGACGCATGGTTCTGTCGAGAAGACGGAAAAGCGCACGGATAGCATCGTAGAGCTGGTCGATTGCTGACAGCATCAAAATTTCATTCCTGCAGTGGACGGCATGCACTGTTGCACGGCATTCAGAAACGAGGTGCAAAACGGTTCAACAAGAAACCGTCCGGCTTCAGCCTCTACCTGCCCGTGAATCTCATTCTGGAGTGCAGGATTCCGCAGAACAGCGGCAATTTTTGCCACGGCATCGTCATCCGAGTCATAAAGCCTGCGTTGATCCCAGCACAGAATCTCACGCGGACCGCCGCTGTTCGGTGCAAACACGATCATCCCGGCTTCCTGCATCTCTGCGACGGCCATGCCGAAATGCTCGCCATGCATGCCATGGAGGCCGAAACGGCTCGACGACAGTAGATCCGTAAGCGCAGCCCGGTCCAGGTCGTGACGTAGGCTGATCCACGGACATTCCTTTAGCAAAGCCTCAATGTCATGTTGATATTCCGGTGAACAGTTGAACCAGCCGACGAACACTGCCTCAAAAGGCTCGATACCCGCCAGGCGACGTACCGCCCGCAGAATCAACATCATCGGAACGATACGTTTGCCTTCGTGCAGCCGACCGACAATCACAAAGCGATTTTTCCGCTGCACCCAGGGCTGCGGCCGGAACGTACCGATGGCCGGAGGATAAAGCACCTTGCCGGCGCCATCAAACAGCGAAGCGATATAGGCGGAGTTCAGAAGGCTTTTGTTGCTGCGCCAGGTGTGCTCTGAAAATCCTGACAGACGTCTGGCAGCAAGCCGATAAAGTGGTAAGAATCCCGGAATATAATGAAACCAGCGGTAATCGTCCCTTGCACGAACCGGCAGAAAGCGGGGATAATGGATATACTGCAGTCCGCTGACAGGAAAATTGATTTCATTGTTCATGCCGATCATCAGATCATAGTGGTGCTGCCGGTACAGATTTGCCGTGAATCGTTCGGTCAGGGCCAGTTCAAGGGCAGCCCCCCGGGTCGGAAACGACCGGATAAAAGCACGATAGCGCTCAGGAGCGATCTCGATACGCAGGCAGTCCGGGCCGATACGGGTCGTGAAAGCGGTGTTCATCAAATCAAAGTCCGGCTCCCAGAGCGTGGCAAAGCTGACACTGTAGCCGGCATCAACCAGCGTCTGCAGCACCCACGCAGTGACACCCTGACCGCCGGCGATAACGTGAAGGCCTGGATTTACCACCAAAATTTTTCCGGCTTTGCTCATTCTTTTCTCCCTGAATCGCTTCACAGCGGCTGTCGGCCCTATCTCCTGTCTTTGGTCCGGACATTCAAGGATAGGGAAAAGGAGTTGGGTTTTGGCAAACAAAGTATCAAAAAGTTCTTATCTCCCCGATATTACTTTGCCTCTGATACAAGCACAACATGCCGTGCTTGTATCAGAGGCGATCAATTTAAGTCAATATAAAAAGCCGCTATCGAAAGGTTATTTTTTTAACGGTGTAAACCACTGGTTTGCCAACAAGGCCCTTGCTTCGGATGTCATTGGAATAAGGTCGTTTTTGTCCAGAATTCCTATGTTAAATTTTCGATTCAGGGCGGCAAAATGCTTTAAGCCGAATGCAATTTTATTCAGATAAGAAAAAACACCAATGGCCCCTGTGGGAAATTGATTTGCCCTGGTACCGTAAATGGCACGCAAATCAGGAAGGTCGCCAAAAATTTCTTCAATTGTAGAACCATAGGGTTTAAATCTTTCCGGCACATTCCCAGCTTTTATCTGATCACCAATTGTTTTTCCGGTCATGGCAGCAGCCATTGAAGCCCGGCACAAACCAATTCCCAAAACATGTCCATCCCCATAGGCCAGGCCTTTAAACACTTGATCCTCACTTGCAAATCCACCGGTCATCACTATTGCAGGCAGGGTTAACCCTTCGGATTTCAATTGTTCACAAAATCGGACCACCGCATCCTCTAAGCAGACTGTGGGCAATGACCACTCGTTCATCATTTTTGAGGGGCTATATCCTGAACCGCCGCCCGCACCATCAAAGGTCACCATATCCACCTGTGCTTCACAGGCCAGCCGAAGCACTCGTTCAATATCCAGCCTGTCATACCCGGCCATTTTAAAATAGATATTTTTGGCGCCCATATCTCTCAGCATTGTAATGTGATCCACAAGGGATTTTTCTGTCCACAAGGGCAACCTGCCATAGGTGTAAAAATTCGGGCAGACACCTTCATGATACGCTTTTTGTACGGACGGATCACTAGGATCGGGGTAAACCAAACTACCGTACTGTTGTTTGACCAGTGCAGTTTCAAGATCCTTCACCCTTATAACCGGCTGTGTTCCCTTTGCTGCCTGCCCAAATTTAATTTCAATGGCACTGGCCCCATATTTTTCTATGGCAATTTTCGGAACCCCCATGAGGTCATCATCCACGTTGCATTGCAGAACAATCTGCCCATATCCTCTGTCATATTGAAGAAAACAGTCAAAGACTTTTCTTAACAATGGAAACTCTGTAATCTTTCCGTTGTCAATTTTATGATTTGGGTCATTGTTTCTGGCATGTTCACCTATCACACAGGTCACACCGGCCATTGCAGCTCCGGAAAAGTAATCCTGCCAGTTAAGTTTAATCAATGCGGGCAAAATGACGGGCATTGCCATTTTAACCGGATGAATGAAGCCGTAGGTCCGCTCAAGGTTAACATTAAAAATGGTGGCTTCGTCCCAGGTTTCATTGACTCCCTGGGCACCAAATACACGGCCGTTGATATTAAAGTGTGAAAAATCAATTGGATAATCTTTTTCTGATGCGATTTGGTTGTTTCCGGTTGTTGTGGGGTATACTGTTTGTGCCCCCAAAACAGCCGCCTGTGCCAGCTCACAGGTGCCGTGACAATCTTGAGTGCAAAATGAGCACATTCCCGATTGGGGAGATATGAAAGCACTCCGGTTTTTTGCAAATGTAAATCCTGAACTCAATTTTGGTGAATAAGACATATCAATCCTTTTTTCTGAAATTAGTTTTCAATATACCCATTTATTTTCGTTTTCCAGACGTAGTTCCCCCAAACCCCGCAGTTAGAAAAAAATAGGATTTATCAGGTGTTAAAATTGTAGTAAGGGCATAGAGAACCGCCAAAAAACAGATTTCTAACTTTTTTCCCCAAAAAAAAGAACGTCTCTATGCTGGAAATCAAGATAGAACATTTTATCAATTCTTGTAAACCCCAGCGTTGCATAAAATTTTCCATTGAAACGGGTTTTGCGGTAGATGACTACAGCTGCAGGCCCTGCGCCTTACAGCTTAGGGCCCACTCAAAAATAAATTTACATTTTGAAAGCCGATTCATCCTGTCCTGCTGCGTTGTGTAAATTCGGCATATTCCCGATATGCCTGCATTTCCACGCCTTGCAGGCCAGGCGACTCGACTCCCAAAATTGGT
>JBDRPM010000099.1:0-5729 GCA_043827005.1 Pseudomonadota bacterium
CGATCACGGATTTGATGCAAGAGCGAAATAATAAAGTTTTATCGGGTGCGCTTTGCAGCTAAGGGCCCACTCAAAAATAAATTTACATTTTAAAAGCCGATTCATCCTGTCCTGCTGCGTTGTGTAAATTCGGCATATTCCCGATATGCCTGCATTTCCACGCCTTGCAGGCCAGGCGACTCGACTCCCAAAATTGGTAATTTATTTTTGAGTGAACCCTAAGGCAAAAACGATTCGTGAAATATTCGGGTTAGCCCGAATGGATATCCCTTGTAATTGTATTCTGACGTTTTTGACAATCATTTTTCTAAGAAAAATATATCTTGATTGGGAATATAATCAGCATATTCTGTAAAAAAAACTATGTTAAAAGATAGAGAATTGTGCTACGACTATTTCTAGCTTTTAGTGTATATGAGAGGAGAGCAGTTGATCGATTTTTATAAGAATAAAAAGATTTTAGCAGGCATCTTGGTGTTAAGAAAAGTCCTGGTAATCGCTTGATCAATGATTGATACTGGAGACAAATATTGCAGGAGAATAAGGATATCTTAAAAACAGTTCAGCAGCTTATTGAGGAAATCCATAACGAAACCAGGTCTTCTGTTCTGATCTATGATGAGAAGGGATATATTATTCAGGCCACAGATCCTCCGAGAATCGGAAAATTCCATACCGGTGCTCAAAAAATCATGCAGGGCGAGTCTGACGAATATGCTGTGACATCTGAAGAGGCAAATGGCAATCCACTGGTTCGGGAAGGGTATAGCTGTGCAATAAAATACAAGGGCAAGCGGATCGGCGGTTTTGGGATTACCGGTCCGTTGACGATATCCAAACCCATTGCCTGCTTGTCCAACCGGTTGATCAATGCCTGGTTGAAGAATCTTCAGTATCAGGAACAATTGGAAAAAGAAAAAACAGCAGCCCAGGCCGCCAATGCGGCAAAGAGTGAATTTCTGGCCAATATGAGCCATGAAATTCGAACGCCCATGAATGGTATTATCGGGATGACCGAACTGCTGCAGCAAACACAACTGGACCCGGAACAGACTGAATTTGTAAATATCATACATACCAGCGGAGATACGCTTCTGGCATTAATCAATGATATTCTGGATTTTTCAAAAATTGAGGCTGGCAAACTGGATCTTGAAATTATTGATTTTGATCTAAGAGTGACGCTTGATGCTTTGGCAAAGCTTATGGCAGTTAAAATACAGAAAAAAGATCTTGAATATATATCCCTGATCGAACCGGAAATCCCCTCTTTGCTGAAAGGAGACCCGGGCCGATTGCGTCAGGTTCTTCTGAACCTTGTCAGCAACGCTGTCAAGTTCACAGAGTTTGGGGAAATTCTTGTTTCAGCGACTCTTGAAAAAGAGACAGATGAGAATGTTGTGATTCGATTCTCAGTCAGGGATACGGGGATTGGTATTCCTGAAGATAAAATGGATCGATTGTTTAAGCTGTTTTCCCAGGTGGACAATTCCACAACCCGTTTGTACGGGGGAACCGGCCTGGGATTGAGTATCTCACAAAAACTGGTTGGCATGATGAACGGAGATATCGGGGTTAACAGTACTGACGGAGTCGGGTCTGAATTCTGGTTTACAGCAGAATTTGAAAAACAGACAAGGATGGCTCAGCCGGTTGATGTGCTGGACAATATCCATGGCAAATCCGTTCTGGTTGTTGATGATAATGAAATTGATCAATTTATGCTTTCTGAACAGATTCTTTCCTGGGGCTGTTTGCTGGATAAAGCACAAGATGGCGAAAAAGCCCTGGCAATGATGAAAGCGGCTGCTCAACAGGACAAACCATATGATGTCTGTATCATTGATATGAAACTGCCGCGTATGGACGGGATGAAATTGGGGCATGAAATTAAATCAGACCCGATGATCAATAAAACAAAACTGGTTTTGCTGACTTCCATTGGCAAGCGGGGAGATGTCAAAAAAATAGAAAAGATCGGATTTTCAGCGTATCTCACCAAGCCGGTTAAAATGATGCAAGTGTATGGGTGTCTGGCCCGGTTATGTCATGAAAACAGTATGTCTGATACAATGAGCCAAACAATTATTACCCAATATAGTTTGTCTGAAGACCAAAAACGAAGTATCTGTATTTTGCTGGTTGAAGATAACCCTGTCAACCTGGCGGTTGCCCGGAAACTGATTGATAAAATCGGATATCGGACAGAAGCGGTTACAAATGGAAAACAAGCTGTGGAGGCCCTTGGGAAAAAGAAATATGACCTGGTGCTGATGGATTGTCAGATGCCAGTAATGGATGGGTATCAGGCAACCCGCGCCATCCGGAATTCCACCTCAGGGATTATAAATCCAGACCTGCCGATCATTGCTGTGACAGCCAATGCAATGAAGGGTGATAGAGAAAAATGTCTGAATTCAGGAATGGATGATTATCTTTCAAAACCCATAAAATCAGATAAACTGGCAGAGATTCTGTCAAAGTGGCTGGTTTCAGAAGAATCCGGCAAAATCATTTAAATGCGTTTTTTCTTTTTTCAGACAGGCCCGTACCTAAAGGGATTATCAAAAAAAAGAGCACAAAAAATATCACCCCGTTCCAGCCAGCTTTTTGGAAGGCAAAACCAGCGCCGGTGATGCCGATCCACCCGCCAATATAATAAAACAGGGTATAAAGAGCATTGGCTTTCCCATGGTTTTGGGTCAGTTTCTTGTTCAGCAGTCCCACGGCCACTGAATGAATGGTGAAAAATCCGGCACAAACACCCAGAAGCCCTGAAACAACGGCAATCACAGATGGAATTAAAAGCAGGAGAATGGAAAATCCCAATATACCGGCACCGGCAATCAAGGTATTTCCCTCTCCAAAAGAACTGCTGACCCGGCCGGCAACCGGCCCCAGGAAAATGCCCATAACATACACAAAATAGGTAAAAGTGATCAGTTCGGTTGAAAAATTAAACGGATCAGCTGCCAGTCGGTACGGCAGAAAATTAAACACTGGTAAAAAGATCAGCAGCCCTCCGGCTCCGCAGCAATAGACCAGGATAAGGTCTTTGCGCATGAGCAAAGAGACAAATCCTTCCGGGATGTGTTCAATGTTTTTTTCTTTGACTGGTTTTTGGGGCAGGATGATCAGGGCCAGGATAGTGGTGATAACAATCAATACTGCAGCCGATAAAAACGCATACCGCCAGTGAAAGGGCGGATGAATCCAGCCGCCCAGCAGGCGGCCGCCCAGTCCACCCAGAACCGTGGCAGACACATAAGACCCCATGACCACACCCAGGCGATTGGCAGGAAGACTTTGTGCCAGCCAGGCTGAAAGGCTTGTCGTCAGAGCAGGAATAAAAAGTCCCTGGAAAAATCGGGCAAAAATGAGTATTCGAAAATCATGGGTCATGGCACAAACCACCCCGCCTGATGCAACACAGATTCCGCCGATAAGGATGATGGGGTGAATGGAAATCCGGTCCACCAGATATCCGAAAAACAGGTTGGAAAGAACAATGCCCAGAATCACGATGGAGACGGTCATGGACACCTGAACCGGGGTGATGCTGAATTCTTCCTGAAGCACAGGCAGGATGGGCTGTGTGATATAGATGTTTGTAAAGGCGGCTGAAACCAGTGCGAACACAGCCAGCTGCAGTGTGAAATTTTGGTGTTTCAATTGTTTTTAGTCTCTGTAAAAAGAACTCCGTTATCATTTCTATCTTAAAAAAATAGTGCTGGTGATCCAAGGCAGGTATTATAGGCACCAACAAATGAACAATCAATGCATTTGTCGTGAATATGGATATGATTTTTAAATTTGCACTTGTGAGTTCAGGGCGATTGTTTGTATTCTATCTTTACATTCTGTAAAAGATCCTGACCCTGTGTTTTTTCATCCTCTTTGTTTTCAGACTTTTTTCAAACAGGGCAGAAAAGCGCCATCAAATGCAATGGCGGGATGTTCAAGAGATTGTAGTTTTTTGTGTTTCAGGTGGTCATGTTTCTTATCTGAATTGGTATGGTAATTGTATTGCTTGTTTTTATTCAGACGGATTGGAATCAAAGATTGTATTTTTTTAAATTTCAGTTTGTTTGTTAATTGAAAAACAACGTGCAGAAGATTTAAAGGAGGCATTATGTCCAATCAAGCTGTCAAAATGGTTATTCCTGTTGCAGTTTTGCTTTTGCTTTGGTTTATTCCGGCACCTGAAGGGTTAACTTTGAAAGCATGGCATTTTATGGCAATTTTCATGGCGGTTGTCGTCGGTCTTATTGTTGAACCGGTCCCGGCTGCGCTGGTCGGTTTTGCCGGGGTTTCCCTTGTCGCTGTCCTCGGTTTGATGGGATCAGCAGGCGATAATATAAAGTGGGCGCTTTCCGGTTTTTCAAATTCGGTTATATGGCTTATTTTTGCAGCATTCATGTTTGCTTTGGGATATAAAAAAACAGGGCTTGGCAAAAGAATTTCGTTGATCATGATTCAATATATGGGCAAAAGTTCACTGGGTCTTGGGTATGCGGTTGCCTTTTCAGATCTGGTACTCTCGCCGTTTATGCCTTCAAATACAGCAAGGAGTGCTGGTACGATTTATCCGGTAGCGTCCAATATTCCACTGGTTTTTGGTTCGACACCGGAGAATGAGCCCAGAAAGCTGGGAGCTTATATTTCCTGGGTGGCAATCGCCAGCACCTGCGTCACCAGTTCCATGTTCCTGACAGCGCTTGCTCCGAATCTGCTTGCAGTGGATATGATCACTAAAGGTACGGGACATGTTATCACCTGGTCAGGCTGGGCCAGGATAATGCTTCCGCTTATGCTTCCATTGTTCATTGCAACGCCCTGGCTGGTTTATGTTATCTATCCGCCAACCCAGAAAACATCTCCTGAAGCGCCTGTGTGGGCAGCCCGGCAATTAAAAGAGCTGGGGTCAATTACTGGAAAGGAAATATTAATGGCAGTACTTGCCATCATTGCATTATTGCTTTGGATATTTGGTGGAAAAATTAACATTCACTCAACCACAGCAGCCATTGCTGTGGTTTCCATTATGGTGTTAACAAATGTTATTACCTGGGATGATGTGATCTCAAATAAAGCTGCATTCAATGTATTGATCTGGTTTGCTTCACTGGTTGCCATGGCTTCGGGCCTTAAGGATGTCGGTATTTTAAAATGGATCGGCAATGGTGCGCAAGTTTACCTGGCACCACTGTCTCCTTCTATGCTGATTATTTCCATACTGGTGATGTTTTTTGTGTTGCATTACTTTTTTGCCAGCACAACCGCTCATACAACTGCCCTGATGCCGATCTTTCTGGCAATTTCTGTAAAGTTGATTGCGCCTGAACAAATGATTGCGTTCAGTATCCTTTTAGCCGGAAGTTTAGGCCTGATGGGTATTATTACCCCTTATGCAACCGGTCCTTCTCCCATGTGGTATGGGGCCGGGTATATTTCGCAGGGTAGATGGTGGGCATTGGGCGCTATCTTTGGGGCGCTTTATCTGGCAGCCATCATTATCGGTTCTTTGATTTTTATTTAAAATTGACAGGCAAAGAGAGCTTTTTAACGCTCTCTTTGCCATATAGCACGCTTAGGGCCCACTCAAAAATAAATTTACATTTTGAAAGCCGATTCATCCTGTCCTGCTGCGTTGTGTAAATTCGGCATATTCCCGATATGCCTGCATTTCCACGCCTTGCAGGCCAGGCGACTCGACTCCCAAAATTGGT
>JBDRPM010000100.1:0-4469 GCA_043827005.1 Pseudomonadota bacterium
TATCGGTGCCCAATGGAGTTCCCACTCTCTGGCCATTGCCCATATTGCCCAGAAAAATAAAATCCCCATGATTTCCAATTACTCAACCCATCCTGACCTGACAGCCATTGGAGACTATATTTTCAGGGCCTGCTATACAGACGATTTCCAGGGAAAGGTCATGGCGGAGTTTGCCAGCAAAGAACTGAACGCCTCATCTGCCATTGTTTTTGTAGATCTGACCAGTGACTACAGCCTGGCATTGTCCCGAATTTTTCGCGCCCATTTTGAATCTCTGGGCGGAACCATATCAACTGAAATTGAATACAAGGCCAAAGATACCGATTTTTCCCCGGTCATCAAAAAAGCACTGACTTTTAAAGCAGACGTCAGCTTTTTTTCCGGCCATGATGAAAGCGGAGTCATTGCATATCAATTACAACAGGCCGGAACACAGGCTGTTTTTCTGGGCGGTGACGGGTTAGCAGATGAGGCGTTTTTACTCAGGGGTGGCCGCAACCTGAAAAAAGCATATTTTTGCAGCCACTGGTCCCAGGCATCTGAATACCAGGAATCTAAAGCGTTTATCGCTCGATACCAGCATCTTGAAAATATTGGAACCGGTGCCGCCCTTGCCTATGATGCAACCATGCTGCTGACCATGGCCATTGAAAAGGCAGGCACAACAAAGGGGCCTGATGTTCGCCAGGCATTATTTGAACTAAACCCATTCCGTGGCGTTACCGGCCCCATCAAGTTTGATGCTCAGGGAAATCCCATCAAAAGTGCGGTTATTATGGAAATCAGGAGTGGAAAACCCCATTATCTTAGAACCATTACCCCAGACTAAAATTGCTGTTCATAAAGATATAAGTAAAAAGACAGGAAAAAAGAGAACTGAACATCAGATACCCGATAAACCGGGGGGGGTATAAATGAATATCCGCAGCCTGCCTGTAAAAATAAATGTTGCGATTATCACAACAGCAATTGTCATCAGCATATTCTTTGTTATCATTCTCTATCCCATGGAGATTGAACGTCGGGCAGATCAGATCCAGAGAATCAATCTGTTGCTGGATACTGTTTTCCAGCAAAAGAACAACGACCTGGCCAATGAATTGTTTGCCGGTCAGATCCGGGCTCTCCAGGCTTCCCTGCAAAGTATTCAAGCTGTGAGCGGAGTTGCCGGCGTCAGCATTTACAATGAAGCCGGGCAATTGTTCCTTTCGACCAACAATACATTAAATAACGCTATCTTAAAGCAAACCATGTTTGAATCTGAAACCTTCAGCCCTTTTTTTTCTACAACCCATGTCGACAAAAGATATATCGGCATTTATATCAACCGTATCGAAGTAATCGGCAAAAAAATCGGACAGATTATTATCTTTTATGATCTGGCCAAGCTGGAAAATGATTCCCGAAAAGCCATGAGTATCATCTTTATTTTACCCATTTTCACAACCCTGCTGATGGCCGGTTTGCTCAACCTGTTTTTATTTCGTTCTATCATCCAGCCGGTTAACCTGTTGCGCAGCGCCATGGGGCGGGTAGCAACCGGCACTTTGGGAGAACAGATCTCTTTGCCTGGAAAAGATGAAATCGGTGAAATGGGCTTAGCATTCAATAACATGTCCATGACATTGAGAAGGGGCCACAAAGCATTGGTCAAAGCTGAAGAAAAATATCGAAGTATCTTTGAGAATGCCATTGAAGGAATCTTTCAATATTCATCTGAACAAGAAATTTTTATTACGGTCAATCCATCCATGGCCAATATGCTATTGTATGATTCCCCCCAGGAACTGATCGATCTTACAAAATCCACTCATAAACACTTTTTTGCCAGAAAAGCAGACCGAATAAAATTTGATACAACCCTTCAAAAACAAGGAAAAATTGTCGATTTTGAAACTGAGTTGTACACCAAAGACAAAAGCCTGATATGGGTAGCCATTTGTGCCAGAAGAGTTGTTGATGAAAAAGGAACCGTCCTTTATGATGAAGGGTCTTTTGTCGATATTACCGAACGGCAGCATCGAAAAAAAGCAGAACGGGAACGTAAGGTTGCCCAGGCAGCCAGCCGGGCCAAAAGCCAGTTTTTAGCCAAAATGAGCCATGAAATCCGCACCCCGCTCAACGCCATACTGGGATTTGCAGATATTTTAGAAAACTCACTTACCGATGACGCACAAAAGGAAAATATAAACGTCATCAAATCCAGTGGGATCAATCTGCTCGACCTGGTCAACGACATTCTGGATTTGTCCAAAATTGAAGCCGGCCAGATGCAGATCAAGCATTCTGAAGTTAATTTAAGAGTCTTAATGGAAGAACTGATCAATCTATTCTCAGTTGCTGCCCGGCAAAAAGGGATTGCCTTAATGGCGCAAATATCGTCTGATCTTCCTGAATTTTTATTGCTCGACAAAATCCGGCTCCGACAGATCCTTTTCAACATCATCGGCAATGCAGTTAAATTTACAGACATTGGCCATGTCAACATCAGCGTAGCAGCAAAAACCACAGACAAACCCAATTTATGGGACCTTGCCATTGCAGTAAAAGACACGGGTCCGGGCATTGAAATTGATGCCCACCAGATTATTTTCAAATCTTTCCATCAACACATAAATCGCCAGTTTCAGGCCAGGGAAGGCACAGGGCTGGGTCTTGCGATTTCAAAAGATTTAATTAAAATGATGAACGGGCAAATCCAGATTAAAAGTGAGCCTGGCAAAGGAAGTGAGTTTACCATTGTCCTGCCGGGTATTATGGCACCACCCGGAACCTGTGCTGCTGCCTTAAAGCCAGCCCATCTTATGGAGCAAAAGGTTCATAAACTGTTCGAACCGGCTACGTTGCTGTTGGTGGATGACCGAAAGATTAACCGCCAACTGATCATGGCCATCTTAAAGAATATGCCCTTTAAAATCCTTGAGACAGACAATGGAGCGTCTGCCGTTTCCATGGCAGCGACTATTCAACCGGATCTGATTTTAATGGACATTATGATGCCGGACATGGACGGGTATGAAACCCTCAGGCATATCAGGCAGAACAAAGCCTGCGCAATGCCTGTCATCGCCATTACAGCAGCAGGTATGAAAGAGGATATTGTTAACATCAAATACGCAGGTTTCAGTGATTATCTGATCCGCCCATTTACCCGGTCTCAATTTCTTGAAAAATTAGGACTGTTTCTAAAACATGAAACCCGGCAACCTCCTGTAGATTTTATTCAGGTTCCCGAAGGTATCCCATTGCCGGAAAAACAATATCTTAAGACCTGGGACTGCCCGGCTCAACTTGCAAAATTGCTTCAAACCCATTACAGGAAAGTCTGGGAAAAAATCTGTAAACGCCAACGCATCCCTGATATCAAGATTTTTTCAGAAGAGATCTGCATGCTGGGAGAAGAGTATGATATAAAAGCACTGGTCAATTACTCCCAGACCCTTTTTAACTACACAGAAACCATTGATATTGACAATCTGCAAAACAGCTTGACACAATTTCCGCTCATGCTTAACAATATGAAAATTTTAAATTAAGATTGGACTCATCCGGTCCGGCCAGATATTAACACCCTTATCACCTTCAAGGAGGGCTTGTATTTGACAGAAAACATATTGATTGTTGATGACGTTGGTAAAAACATCCAGGTTCTGGCAAGGATATTATCCAGTGATAAATACGCCATATCCTATGCCACCAATGGCCAAAAAGCCCTGGAAATGGTGAGGACACAAAATTATGACCTGATCTTGCTGGATATCATGATGCCGGACATGGACGGATTTGAAGTCTGCCGGAAAATCAAACAGATGCCGGATAAAAAAGATATCCCCATTATTTATCTGACCGCCCTCACTCAAAAGGAAGACATTGTCAAAGGTTTGGAAACCGGCGCTGTTGATTATATCATCAAACCCTTTAATTCAACCGAACTTAAAGCCAGGGTGAACACCCATCTGGAATTAAAAAAAGCCAGAGACCATATTACCATTCAAAATATTGTGCTCCAGGAAAGAAATGAAGACTTAAAAACAGTGAACAAAGAACTAAGCGCTGCTCTTGACAAAATCAAAACCCTTGAAGGAATCATCCCGATCTGCTGTGTGTGTAAAAAAATCCGGGATGACAAAGGATATTGGGAACAGATAGAACTATATATTTCCAAGCACTCAAAAGCTGCGTTCAGCCATGGCATCTGTCCGGACTGTATGAAAATCCAATATCCGGACTTTGCCGGGGACTAAAACACGTTTTACCTCCATCAACAAAAGGAGAACAGGTTTTTACCAGCCATGTCGGCCCGTGAATACAGGACCATGGCTATTTAGATAGTGCCCGACCGAAAACCGCTAATTTTCCCGATTACTGCGTTGGTCTTAAATTTTAATCCTCAAAATATGGAATATATTCTTCCGGTTAAAATTTGCGCCCGCCTTGTACTCGAAAAAATTATCAGGTTTTCGGTCAGA
>JBDRPM010000101.1:0-46950 GCA_043827005.1 Pseudomonadota bacterium
AAATTTAGTTTTTATAATTTATATAAAAAACGCATTTATAACATGAATTACATTAAAAGCAAGTTTTTTATCACTTTAATTTAACCAGACATACAGGAACCTGTTCGTTGGCCATCTTAAAGAATTGGTTAATCATTTTTCCGGAAAAAAGTCCCAGTTTAAATTGGGCAGATAATGAACAATCATCTGCCACTTCAGGCAGATCTTCTTTACGGCATCCCTTTCCCTGAATAGCCTGCATCAGCACCATTTCAAACTGACGCTGCCATCCTTTCTGGTGTGTACATATATTTTCATGCACTTTTATCTGTTTGATGTCAAGCGGATTTACAACATCCTCACAATTGGATTCAAGGTACTCAAAAACAGCCGTGCTTGTGGTAACAAAAACCAAGGTCTGTTCCGGTATATTCAAATGCCCTTCCCTGGCCATATACCCTGCCCATGAGGCAATCCGCTCGCCTGTCATTTTGTCTCCCAAATCATTGGACATTTCTTTTTTATCTTCAGGGGAAGATATTGGCGTATCCAGTCCGCGCAAGGAATTCACAAGGTCTTCCTGAATTTTTTCAAGATGTTTTAATTCTGTATCGATCCGGTCATGCTGGGCATCGCACAACTGCGCCATTTTTAAAAAAAGAAGCTCTTTTTGCCAGGACAACTGGGGGTTTTTGGTTTCCCGGGTTTGGATTTCCCGGGTTTGTGCTCCTTTTAAAAGCTGTGATTTAATATGGGTGACATCCGTATCCCGGGTAAAGTACGGGGTGTCGGATAACAGCGTTTTCAGGTTCACTTTATCGCCTGTATGGATCTTTGCCCAGTCCAGATACTGGGCACTGGTCTGCTCAATAATTTTGATCTGTTCTTGAGCCGGAAACACAGGATGAATTCTTCCTTCCTTATAAAGGGCGTTCAATGCCTTATGTTCAAAAAAGTCTTGATTCACGGACAGGCAATCAAATGAACTGAAAAAAGACAATACTGCCGTTAACTGATCCTGGGTAATATGGGTAAACGGAAAAAATAAAATCCTCATATATCTGCCTTTTTATCGTGAACACTGACACCCAAAGCAATCAACTGGTCCCGGATCTTGTCGGCCTGATCCCAGTCATTTTGTATTCGGGCCGCTTCCCGCTGATTGATAAGATCCTGGGTTTTTTTTGGATATTCCGATTTTTTATCAAAACTCATGATCTGAAGCACTGAATTAAACCCTTTAAAGCAATCAATAAGTTTTTGTGCACTTGCCTGATCAATTGCATTTTCTGTAATACGGCAATTGATGGTCTTTACCTTTGCCAGCAGAGATGAAATCACACCCGAAATTTTAAGATCCTCTTCCATGGCATCGACAAACTCCTGCCTGGCATCATACACAAATTGATCAATTTCTTCAAAAACGTTTCCCTTTTTTATAAGACCCGACCGGATATCATACAGGGCTGCCATACAGCGATTGATCTTATCCAATGAATATCGGGCCTGTTTTAAAGCTTTTTCTGACAAAACAAGTGTTTTCCGATAATGATTGGAAATCAGCCAGAACCGGATGGTTTTCAGATCCCATCCCTGATCCGCCAGATCATCCAGGGTTAACGATTCAAGATCAGATGCCCCCAGGCTGCCGTCATACTGCACCGGGTCACAATGAAGCCAGTATCTGGCAAGGCTTGCACCTTTTGCCGCCCGGGCAATGGCCACCTCATTTTCATGATGGGGAAAAACAAGCTCCCGGCTGCCGGTCTGAATATCAAACTGATCCCCTAAAAATTTCATTGCAATGGCAGCACACTGCAGGTGCAAAGAGGGCCGGACATTGCCCCACTGGGTTTTGACCCCTACCCCGCGTTTAAGTTCAGACAGCTTGACCCGCTTTAAAAGTGTAAAGTCCCTGGGGTTTTTCTTTTCATAATCATCCAGGTCAACCGTGGCTCCGATTTTAATTTTATCCAGATCAATATTGGAAAAATCTCCGTACTCAGACAGGCTTGAGATATCAAAATAAAGGGAATATAATTTTTCATAGGCATGTTGTCTGGACTGAAGCTGTCGTGCCAGTTCTGTCATTTCATCAAAATGTTCAGACACCTTGGGATAGGCATCTGCCACCCGGATATCCAGGCTTGCCAGATCTGTTTTAAACTGATCTATGTGGGCCTGGGTGAATTGTGCAAGGGATTGGCCGGCTTCGTAAGACCCCTGGATGGTCTTGTCATCATAATCCGTGATATTGACCACATGGTTGACGCTGATATTGTGATATTCAATATACCGGACCAACAGGTCTGTAAATGCATACCGCCGGAACTGTCCGACATTCAGCCGCTGATGAACTGTAGGTCCGCAGGTATAAATGGATACCTTGTCTTTTTCAATGGGCGCAAACTTGGTCTTGGTTTTTGACACTGTATTGAACAAGGTTAAGGGCAGCGGTTTTTCAACAGAGAAAAGACTGGTGGACAGATAGCGCTCGCCACTGTCCGGCAATATGGCAACCACCACACCGTGTTTGATCTTCTTGGCCTCTTCAATGGCAACCGCCATGGCCGCACCTGAACTCATGCCCACAAAAATACCCTCATACGATGCCAGCTTGCGGGCTGTTTCAAAAGCGGTTTCATCATCAATATTCACTTTTTCATCCACACGGCTTTTATCCATAATCTCAGGGGTATAGGATTCTTTCATGTTTTTAAGCCCCTGGATTTTATGGCCCAGATAAGGCTCGGCACAGATCACCCGGATATTCGGATTGACCTCTTTCAAACATCTGGACAGCCCCATCAGGGTGCCGCTGGTTCCCACGGTGGCCACAACACTGGTAACTTTCCCGTCGGTCTGTTTCAGAATTTCCGGTCCGGTTGTATAATAGTGGGCCTTCCAGTTGGCTTCATTATTGTATTGATCAGTTAAAAAATATTTATCCGGATTTTCTCTGGCCAGTCGATAGGCTTCTTCAATGGCACCGTCCGACCCCAGGTGTCTGGGCGTTAAAATGAGCTTGGCACCCCTTGCCCGCAATATGCTCTTGCGCTCTTCACTGGCATTTTCAGCCATGGTCAGGGCGATTTTATACCCTTTGACCGCGCAGATCATGGCAAGCCCGATCCCGGTGTTTCCACTGGTGGCTTCAATAACGGTTTTATCTTTGGTTAATTCACCCGATCGTTCAGCTTCATTGATCATGTAAAGGGCAGCCCGGTCTTTTATGGAACCGCCTGGATTCATGTATTCGAGCTTGGCATACAGGGTAACCCCTTCTACAGGATTAAGCCTGGTAATTTCAACAATGGGTGTGTTGCCGATCGCATCAATAATAGAGTGGGTCATTTTGTTTAACCTTTAGCTGTCTGGCGCATTCTAATCCTTATTCAGACTTGACTTTTAAAGCATTAAATGGCTTTATACAGTAATTTTAAACGATGTGCAATTTTTAACTGGGAATTGAAGATGATCTGCATGCTACCCAAAAAGAGCCTGCTTTTTTTATATGGCATTTTTTTTCTTATTGTCCTGGCCTTTGGTGCAGGAACAGCCGCTGCAAAAGGTCTTCCCCAGAAACCTGAAGAAATCTCCTGGCATATCTCAGCCAGGACCGTTATTTTTGATAATAAGAGAAGTCTGTATATTGCTGAAGACAATGTGATCATTGTTGGTGGAAAAACCCGGCTGGAAGCAGACTATGTTGAGTTCTCAAACGACACAAAAGAAGCCTTTGCCCAGGGGAATGTCCTGCTGATTTCCGGTGAAGATTCCATTACCTGCAATGCCATGAGAATCAATCTGGCAACGGAAATCGGTACCATCAGCAAAGGAAGTATTTTTATTCAGAAAAACAATTTCCATATTTCCGGTGAAAACATCAAAAAAACCGGCAAATTTTCCTATAGCGCAGACAAAGGCGCAATCACCACCTGTTCAGGAGACACTCCGGACTGGAAAATCACAGGCAAAAACATAAAGGTCAGCATTGAAGGATATGGAACTGCCAGCCAAACGGTTTTATGGGCTAAAAAAGTCCCGGTCATTTACAGTCCCTATCTTATTTTCCCGGTTAAGACCAAACGGCAGACCGGTTTTTTAGTTCCCAGAATCGGCTCTTCAGACCGCAAAGGCTTTGAATATGAGCAACCTTTTTTCTGGGCCATTTCACGACATACCGATGCCACCTTTTACAGCGATTACATGTCTGACCGGGGACCAAAAATAGGTGCGGAATACCGGTATGTTTTAGATGATAAAACAAAGGGCAGTGTTCATCTGGATTTTCTTGAAGATGACAAAACCGATGACGGGACTGATAAAACAAAACACTATCGTTTTGAATCAACGCCCCAGAGAACCAATACCGACCGTTTCTGGCTGCGAATGAAACATGATCAGGAACTGCCCAATGATTTTAATGCCAAACTCGACATTGATGTGGTCAGTGATGAAGATTATCTCCAGGAATTTAAAGACGGATTTTCAGGGTATACGCTGACCAAAGAATATTTTGAAAAACAATATGGCAGAAGCCTGGACGAATATGATGACTACACCAGAAAGAATGCTTTGACCATCAGCAAATCCTGGCCCAGCTATTTGTTCAGGATGAATACAGTATGGTATGATGATGTCAGGGCCCGCCGCCAGAATACGACGGACACAACCTTGCAGACCCTTCCCAGCTTTCAGTTTGATGCAGCCAGACAAAAGATCGGTGCTTCAAACGTCTATTATTCTCTGGACAGTGAATATACCTCCTTTTATCGAAAAGACACAACCGCTACGCTGGTGAAAGGACAGAGAGCCGACTTTTATCCCAAACTCTATCTGCCCATGAAACTGGGCCAGTACTTTAATTTTGAACCGTCTGTAGGAGCCCGGGAAACCATTTACCGCACCCATAATTTTACAGACAGCAATGGCAATTCTGATGATTTGCGCACCCGTGAAATCTATGATGCCGGTGCAACCTTATCCTCAAAAATCATTAAAATATTTGATTTCAACAATTCATTTGCTGACAAGGCCAGGCACGAAATCATTCCGGAATTAACCTACGCCTATACGCCGAATATCAGCCAGGATGATCTGCCCGCTTTTGATGACAGTGACAGGATAACCGAACAAAATCTGGTGACCTGGTCTGTGACCAATAATTTTACCACAAAAAAAATCCTGCTGGACCCAAAAGGCAAAGAAAATATTGTCTATCGTGACATAGCCTATGTTAAACTGTCGCAAAGCTTTTATATTGATAAAGAAAATAAGAATACAACCGATGACTTTTCAGATATTTTTCTGGATGCTGAACTCAACCCCAGTGATTTTTTTACACTGGACGCAGACCTTTCCTGGTCTCCTTATAATTCGCACTTTACATCATTGAATATCGGCAATACCATCAAGGATAACAGAGGGGATTCATTGAGAACCGAATATCGGTATGACAAAAGCCTGTCTGAATCCTTGTTCGCCAAAGTCGATATCAGCATCACAGATCAATTGTCTGCCTATTATTCCATTGAACAAAACCGGATGGAGAACAAAACCATTCAGAACCAGGCAGGATTTTCCTATAAAAAAGCCTGCTGGCAGTTTGATCTGTTTTTTGAGGAATCCCGAGGGGAAATCAGCGTTGCGTTCCTCATCAACCTGATCGGTATTGGAGAGTTTGGAACAAAATGAATGATCCTGCCAACTGGTTTGCTCTCCTGACCCGAAGCAACTTTGAAAAAACCGTATACACAAGTATTGTTAAAAAACAGTATGAGGCCTTTTTACCCACAACCAAACGAAAAAGCCTGCGTAAAGACAGGAACCTGATGATTGATGTTCCGCTTTTTTCAGGATATGTTTTTGTTAAAACAAGCCTGGATGCCCTGGATCATCTTAATATCCTGAAAACAACAGGGGCGGTTCGCCTGCTGGGCAATCAGTCTGAACCCCTACCGATTCCGACATCCCAGATTGAATCGTTAAAAATTTTAACCAGTGTCAACATGGACCTGATCACCGGAAAAAGCATCCTGCTTAAAAAAGGAGACCTGGTCATGATTCTGGAAGGCCCCCTGGCCGGGGTAAAAGGAGAATTTACACACTATAAAGGCAAAGGCCGCCTGGCCATCAAAATTGATCTTCTGGGCCAGTATGCAGGGGTTGATGTTGACGAGGAAAATGTTGAAAAAGTTATATACTAAAAGGCATAACGCCTTGACTTTTTATCAAATATTAATTAAAAACGTGTAGTTAAAAACAAAGCGTGTCATTCAATATTAAAGAGGACGTATGAATAAACTTGAGTTGATATCCACATTAAAAGACAGAGCCAACCTGAGCAAATCTCAAGCTGCTGAGGTCATTAAGATTTTTTTTGATTCCCTTTCCGATTCTTTTCAAAAAGGCGAGCGGGTTGAAATAAGGGGCTTTTGCAGTTTTCATATCAAAGAGTACAAAAGTTATACCGGCCGAAACCCGAAAACCGGTCAAAAGGTGACCATTCCACCCAAAAAACTGCCGTTTTTTAAATGTGGAAAAGAACTCAAGGAGCGGGTGGACTATTAACAGGTGACCCTTGATCAAACCATGTCTGATTTTGATCAAATACAGTTTAATGCCAACGCTTTTTCTGAGTTGCGGTCGATCCTCCATACAAAAAAAATACCCAATGCCCTTCTTTTTTATGGACGAGACAATACCCGAAGAAAAGAAGCGGCATTTTTTTTTGCAAAAGGCGCAAACTGCCTTGATCAGGACACGTTAGCCTGCAACCAGTGCCGGTCATGCAGGAAAATAGACTCAAGCCACCATCCTGATATTCATACAATTACACGGTTAGCAGACAAAAAAAACATTACCATATCCCAGGTTCGGGATATGAGCGCAGCATTATCCAGCAGGCCCAATGAAGCCAGGGTGAGAATCGTCATGATGATGGAAGCCGACCTGATGAATGCCCAGGCCCAGAATGCCTTGCTCAAACTGCTTGAAGAACCGCCTGAGCGAACCATGTTTATCCTCATCGCCCAAAAGGAGTCCTTATTGCTGCCAACCATTATTTCAAGATGCCGGAAAATCCGTTTCAAGCCTTTAACCGAGCATATGGTTGAGCAACAACTGATCCATGACCATCATCTTGATCCGCAAAAGGCAGCAATCTTTGCCAGAACCGCTGATGCTGACTTGAATAAAGCCTTGCGCTACCTGAATCTGGATATTTTGAACCCAACAGTGGACTGGATTAAAAGGCGCAAGTGGCTGCTGACAAATCTGGCCAGTCTCATTAGAGAAAAAAAATCAGGGGTTTCAAATGCCTTAACTCTTTCTCAAAAACTATGCCAGTCACCAGAGTTACTGGATGATACCCTGACCATCATCAAAACTTTTTTCAGAGATTTGATTGTCTTTGGTGTCTCTCCTGAAAAAATAGTGAACCTTGATTTTTCTGATACTTTCACAGATATTAATCAACAGGTCGTACCGGATGTTTATTTTCAATGGGTGACAGCACTTTATGAGACTGAAAAAAGGCTGCTGTCCAACTCCAGCTTAAGGTTAACCCTGGACCGGTTTTTTCTAAATGTGGTCTGTAATAAAGGAACAATGAGTTATGGTTAAAATTGCTGGTGTGAAATTTAAAACAGCAGGTAAAATATATGATTTTAAAAGCTGTGCCTTTGTCTTGAAAGAGGGGGATGCGATCATTGTCGAAACAGAACACGGGCTCAGCTTTGGACACATTGCTGTGCTGCCCCATGAAGTAGAAGAGGCTGATAAAAAATACAAACAGATTGTTCGTATTGCCACGCCGGAAGATTTTGTTCAAAGAGAACAGATTGCTGCCCTTGAGACTGCTGCATATACCTTTTGTATCAAATGCATCAATGATTTGAATCTGGTGATGAATCTGTTCAGTGTTGAATGTACTTTTGATAAAAACAAGATGACTTTTTTCTACACTGCAGACGGAAGAATTGATTTCAGGGAGCTGATCAAGCTGCTGGTCAAAGAGTTCAGCCTTCGGATTGAAATGCGCCAGGTGGGCATTCGAAATCTGTCCAAACATTATGGCGGAGTCGGCAAATGTGGCAGAGAGCTGTGCTGTTCATCTTTTATGTCCAACTTTGATCCGGTTTCCATCAAAATGGCAAAAGAGCAGGGGCTGTCTTTAAACCCCACAAAAATATCCGGTGTCTGCGGCAGGCTGATGTGCTGTCTGAATTTTGAAAATGAAACCTATAAAAGTCTTAAGCGGGAAATGCCCAGGTTGGGAAAAAGCATCGTAATTCCGGAAGGAAAAGGAAAAGTCGTTCGTGTCAATGTTTTAAAAGAAACGATCACGGTTCAATTAGAAGACAATACTGAAATCGAAAAAACCATGGCACAACTCAAACAGGAAAAACAGGATTAGATACCAAATGAAACCACGTCGGCAATTTTTCACAACCCCCATATATTATGTCAATGCACAGCCCCATCTGGGTCATGCCTATACCTCCATTGCCGCTGATGTGGCCACTCGGTTCAAACAGATGGATGGTTATCAAACCTTTTTTCTCACCGGAACTGACGAGCATGGGGATAAAATTGTTCAGGCTGCGCAAAAACAGAAAACCACACCAAAAGAATATGCTGATAAAATATCCAGGCTTTTCCAGGACCTGCTGCCGATTATCAATGTATCAAACGATCAGTTCATCCGGACCACCAACCCGGATCATATCCAGGTGGTTCAACAGGTGCTTTCAAAAATTTATGATTCCGGAGATATCTATTTTTCAAGTTATGAAGGCCTGTATTGTTTCGGATGCGAACGCTTTTACCAGGAACGGGAGCTGGTTGACGGCAAATGCCCGGATCATGGTGTGGCACCGGAAGCCATAAAAGAATCCAACTATTTTTTCAAAATGAGTCAATACCAGGACTGGCTGATTGATCATATCAACACCCATCCTGATTTTATCCAGCCTGAACAATACAAAACCGAAATTCTGTCTTTTTTAAAAGAACCCCTTGAAGACCTGTGCATTTCCCGGCCCAAGAGCCGTCTGACCTGGGGGATCACCCTGCCTTTTGACGACGCATATGTCACTTATGTCTGGTTTGATGCCCTGGTCAACTATATTTCTGCACTGGGTTATCCGGACGGGGAACAATTTAAACGCTTCTGGCCCTTCACCCGCCATTTTGTGGCCAAAGATATCATCAAACCCCATGGGATTTACTGGCCCATCATGCTTAAAGCCGCCGGCATTGAAATTTTTAAAGGACTGAATGTCCATGGATTCTGGAATGTCAAAGGCAGCAAAATGTCAAAAAGTATCGGTAATGTCACAGATCCGGTCCAGGTTACCAACGAATACGGGGTGGATGCATTCCGATATTTTCTCATGCGTGAGATGGTGTTTGGCCTGGATGCCAATTTTACGGAAGAAACCATTGTGACCCGGATCAATTCCGACCTGGCCAATGACATTGGCAACCTTTTTTCACGGGTTCTGTCCATGACCCATCGCTATTTTAATGGTGAGATAAGGGGTACAAACCCACAGATTGAAGCCCAAAAAGGTTTAAGTCTTCAGGCCGATGCAAAAGAAGCCATCGACAATTTTGCCCCGGCCATGACCAGCTATGAGTTTCACAAAGGCCTGGGGGCCATCTGGCAGCTCATCAGCACCATGAACAAGTATATTGATAAAACCGAACCCTGGACTCTGGCAAAAGATGACTCTACCCTGCCTGTTCTCGAAACCGTCATGTACAACCTTATGGAAAGTCTTCGGGTGGTCGCAGGACTGATATACCCGATTATGCCGCAAACTTCAGCCAGGATGCAAAAAACCCTGGGCATTGAAAAAAAAGACAATGGGTTTTATACTCTGGAACAGATTGCTGTATGGGGCCAGATAAAACCGGGAAGCATGATTTTAAAGCCTGAAGTTCTCTTTCCCAGAATTGATGTGCCAGCACCCAGACCCGAAGACACAATAAAAGAAACCAAACCGTTTAAGCCGCCATTAAAAGATCAGATTACCATTGATGATTTTGCCAGAATCGACTTACGGGTCGGGACTGTGGTTGCTGCTGAAAAAATAGAAAAATCCAATAAACTGCTGAAACTGAAAGTCGATCTGGGACCTGAGACCCGACAAATCATCGCAGGGATTGCAAAAGAGTATACCCCTGAAACGATTGTGGGCAAGCAGGTGATTGTGGTGGCCAACTTAAAAGAGGCCATTCTCATGGGAGAAGTTTCCCAGGGGATGGTTCTTGCCGCCAGCCATAAAAAGGCCCTGGTGTTATCGGGTTTTGATATAGACCCTGGGCAAACGATAAAGCCGGGCAGTAGTGTAAAATAAATTCATGAAAAATTCTGATTCCATCTGCACGGCCTGGTTTATTGTTGTACAGATTCAGATAAATGACAGTGACAGTGGGTATTTATTTGCTTAATAAAAAAACACAGACATCCTGGCGGGAATGTCAATCCGAATATATTGTTGAAAAAAAGAAAAAACAACGGTTTATAACCCTTATAAAAACTATTTCCAGCGGTTGTGTTCTTTTTTTGATATTAACGCTTATCGTTGTCAAGCTGACTGCTGTCAAAGATTCTGAGCCATTGCCAAAAGAGCAGGCATCAACGCTTTCATCTGATGGACCGGCAAAGGTGGCGCCATCGCCTCAATTATCAAAAGATCAACTGGCATTGATTATCCAATCTGTTCAACTGGCCCGGTCTGATAAAAATGTATTTTTTCTGGATACCCCGGACTGCAGCTATAAAGTCACCACAAGCATTGATGTCGATCTTCAGCAATACTTATTATCTGTTCTCCAGAGTCTTAAACAACTGAACCGGGGAAAACCCCAGCAGATTGCTTTTGTGGTGATGGAGGCTGATACCGGGAAAATTCTGGCCATGACCGGCTTTGATCTTGATGATGACACAATTAATCCGTGTATTCAATCTGACTATCCGGCTGCCAGCATCTTTAAAGTCATCACAGCCTCAGCAGCAGTTCAAACCCTGGGCTATAATCCTGACACTCAGCTTTATTTTAACGGCAATAAATATACCCTCTATAAACGGCAGTTAAAAGATATCAAAAATAAATATTCATACAAAATCTCTTTCGGGACTGCTTTTGCAGAGTCTGTCAACCCGATATTTGGAAAAATCGGGAAAAATATGCTGGGCAGAAAACATCTTGAATCCTTTGCCCATGCGTTTGGCTTTAATGAGCAGATCCCTTCAGAACTCCCGTTTTTTTCCGGTTCTTTTGAAACAAATGACAATGAGTACCATCTGGCAGAACTTGGGAGTGGTTTCAACACTAACACCACCATCTCACCGCTGTTTGGTGCCATGCTGACCGCCGGTATCATCAATTCAGGTCATCTGATGCTGCCCAGTATTATTGAGCATGTCACAGATACAGATGGAAAAGTCATTTACAAACACCGGAAAGCAACTTATAAAACAGCTATAAGTGCACAAACGGCATCAACCATGGTTTCTATGATGCAAAAAACAGTGACCGCAGGAACGGCCAAAAAATCATTTCGAGGTGCATCCAGTGACAGTGTTCTGTCACAGCTGCTAATTGGCGGGAAAACCGGTTCTCTGTATGATAAAGCCCATACGGTAAAATATGACTGGTTCACCGGATTTGCCCAGGAAAAAAAGACCCATAATAAAATTGCCCTGTCTGTTCTGGTGGGGCACAGAGACTATATCGGGACAAGAGCCAGTACCTATGCAAAAATGATTTTAAAACAATATTTTAAACCCCATGGTAGCGCAGAGCAATAACAAACCTATAGCAGCCCATTAAAAGACGGAGGGAACAATGTTCCGTATCAAAACAGCTTTTTCCAGTCTGATCAAACAAGTTAAATCCATCAACATTGAATTTGCAACATCAATCCACAAGGCAAAAGAAAACGCCATCATTTTTTTTCCTGTCCAGCCCAACACTTTTTATTGCGGTATTTCAGCCCTTGTTGCCTTTAAAGGAAAATCCTGCAAAATATTCAGCCCGGATCAAATCAATGACATTCTGCCATTAGCTGAAAAAGGCAGCCTTTCAGACCCCTCTTTGTCTATTGAAACCGACTTTCTGGGAGGTGATCAAACATTAAATACCCTGTTTGATATCTGTCAGGAAATCAAACAGGAAGATTGTTTTTCAGATCTTTTTTTCAACAAGGAAAAACAGGGCCAGCTCAATGCCCTGGGTGACCGGATCAAACAATTGATTGAATCTGAAACAGCCTTGTCAAAAGAAAAGGTTGCCAGCCTGTCTGCCCATGAGGTTGAGATCATCTCTTTTCGAATTGAACAGCTTCACGATATCCTCTGGTGCATCCAAAAAGAAATCCTGGAAAATGTCGCTGCTATCAGTCATCTGGCCATGGGCCTTGAAGCTACCGGTAACAGCCGGGGACTGGCTGTTTTTAAACGGATCAATGCCGTGCTCAACTCCATTGACCGGCTGGAGGTCCGGGGCCGGGATTCTTCCGGAATCTCGGTTTTATTCACATTTACCAAGGATGAATTTGAAAATTACAGATCCGGCATGATCAAGGCCGGGCTGTCGGAAAGACTCAAACAACGCACCAACCATCTGGTGCTGTCCAATAACAGTATCACCGTCAATGACACCTATCCGGGAAACGACAACCACCAGGTCAGCATCTCCTTTGCCTATAAATTTGCAGCTGAGATCGGTGCGCTGGGAGACAATGTCGCTTTTATCCGCAGCCAGATCAAAAATGACCTGATGCTCCAGTTGCTGTCCAGTTATAATTTTATCGGCAACTCTGTCTCCGCCCATACCCGCTGGGCATCGGTGGGTGATATCTCGGTGGCCAACTGCCATCCCATGGATAACACTCCCATGGACCATGAAATCGGCAGAACCGGCATTGTTCATGTCTGTCTGAACGGGGATATTGATAATTATCTGGAATTAAAAACAGAGTATGAAGCAAGATATGATAAAATTCATCCGGATATCAACACTGATACCAAACTGATTCCATTGCAGATTGAACATTATTTAAAACAGAACCATCCTGTTGAAGAAGCGTTTCGATTGGCTGTCAATGATTTTGAAGGGTCCCATGCCATCAGCATGCATACCAACCTGGATCCGGGTAAACTTTTTCTGGCGCAAAAAGGCAGTGGCCAGGCCATCTTTGTGGGCATTGCCCAGGATCATTACATTGCAGCGTCCGAACTTTACGGCATTGTGGAAGAAACCCGGAACTATATCAAGCTCAATGGTGAAGACAAAGGACAGATCGTTATTCTGGATCATGCGTCTGCCGGCGGCGTGTCCGGTATCCGATCCTTTTACTATGACCATACTGCTATTACCATTTCACAAGACCAGGTGCTGACCAGCCAGATCACATCACGGGATATTGACCGGCAAAATTTCTCTCATTACTTTCTAAAAGAGATATCAGAATCTCCCATGTCTGTAGAAAAAACACTGGAAAACAAATTCAAGCACTCAGAAAAAACCAAACTTTTCACGACCATATTAGATGAATCAATGATTCCCAAGTCTTTGGAAACTGACTTTAAAAACAAAAAGATAAAAAAGGTCTGCTTTATCGGCCAGGGAACTGCCGGAATTGCAGCCCAGGGCTGTGCAGACCTGTTAAAATTTTATCTGGGCGAAAACGGTATTGAAATCCGGGCAATGAAATCTTCGGAAATGTCCGGGTTTTCCATTGTTGAAAATGAGGCAACCAAAGATACCATGACCAACACCCTGGTTGTGGCCATCAGTCAATCCGGCACCACCACAGATACCAATCGAACCATTGATATGGTCAAAGAATATGGGGCCAGAACACTGGCCATTGTCAACAGAAGGGATTCAGACCTGACCTTTAAAACCGACGGGGTTCTTTACACCAGTTCCGGCCGGGATATTGAAATGTCTGTGGCATCCACCAAAGCCTTTTATTCTCAACTGACTGCCGGGGCCATTCTGGGACTTCACCTGGCTGCCATTTCCGGGGTGAGATCAGCTGAATTTATCACCGAACAGATTCGTGAAATCATGTCACTCCCGGATAAAATGAGAGCCATCCTGGACATGAAAGAACAAATCAAAGACTCAGCTTTCAGGCTGGCGGTTTCAAAAAATTATTGGGCCACCGTGGGGTCTGGATCCAACAAAACCAGTGCGGATGAAATAAGGATCAAGCTTTCTGAATTATGTTACAAAACCATTTCATCGGATTTTGTTGAAGATAAAAAACATATTGACCTGTCCAGTGAACCTTTGATTATCATCTGTGCCGCAGGAACCCGGGAAAGCGTGCTAGGGGATATCATCAAGGACACGGCCATTTTCCATGCCCACAAAGCCACCCCCATCGTGATCACCACCATGGGCGAGAACCGGTTTGATCCCTATGCAAAAGATGTGTTTAAAATTCCTGAAACCCAGGAGCACTTTGCACCGATCCTCAGCACCCTGGTGGGCCATCTGTGGGGATATTATGCCGCCCTTGCCATCAACGACGGGTCTGTGTTCATGTACGACGGAAAAGCCAGGGTACAAGACCTTATCGAAGAGTTCACCACCATGGGACATGATATGTATGAAATCCTTTTGGAAAAAAAATTCCGGGAAAGTATTGCCCAGTTTTACAACACTTTCTCAAAAAAACGGAAAGAGGGGAATTTTCCGGCAGCCCTTGGGCTGGATACAGTGGCCAATCTGACCTTGTTGTTAAAATACCTGTCCGGTCGCCTGCCGGTATCAGATTTTGAAATTGATTTTCAAACCAAGGGGACGCCATCCAATATGCTGGATACCTTTTTTGAAAATATCAGCCAGGCCATCAACACCATGGCACGTCCCGTGGATGCCATCAAACACCAGGCCAAAACCGTTACCGTGGGCACCAGCCGGATCAGTGAAAAATTTGAAGGTCTTGTGTTTAATGAACTTTTGGCCAATGGCATCCAGGTCTCACAGCTGACCAATAAAAACGTTCTGGTCATTCGAAACCTTCAAGAAGTTCTGGCAACCATTAACGGTGGCTTTCTCTATCAGATATCCGGGTTAAGCCTGTTGGGAGATGTGACCCCGGAAACCCAAATCAAAGTTGTCAATAAAACCGGAAAATTGGAAAGTGAATATTCCAGAGTGGAAACCGATCCCCGGCTCAAAGGAACCAAAAATATCATTGTCCGGGAAGGCAATGTCTATATCGGCAAAGGCAGAAAAGACAATAAAAACATTCTGGTCATCCCGGTGATCTCTGTCAATCCTGCAACCCCCAATATCATTGAATATATCCTGTCACTGGATATTGATTTTAAATCCACCCAGCAGGTCCCGCTGCTTAAAAAAATCAAGGCCCTGGGCGGAAAATACAACCGCCTGAAAGACTGGATCCTTGAAAGTGACTCGCTTGTCTGGGATGACCGGTATCTGAACCTTGTCGATGTTGAAACTCTGTTTGGTGAGACCGCAGAAACAGCCGTGGAAAAAATCATTGAGGCAATAAAAAAGACAACGAAATTATGACCCTTTATAAATGCGAGCCTGTATCTGTTTGCCATCGTGCTCACGATCTTTTCCACTGCGGTCTCCAGTTCATCCGAACCGCACAGGACGATCACCCGAACTTAAAACAGGCTTGCATTAATATTTTATCTGTGCCGGTTCCATGAGGTATCGTTTCAATATTTCCTGGATTTTTCCCTGTTTATGCAAGTCAAGAAAGGCCTGGTTGAATCGGTGGATTGTTGCCTTGTCATTGTATTGCTGGGAAAAACCGATATAATATTGAAGTGTTCGATGACATCCGGCATAGCGAATATTTTTAAACCCCAGTTTTCGAATCAGGGCAAAGCCGACATTTTTATTGGAATAAACTGCCGATACTCTTCCCAGGTCTAATTTTCTGAAACACGATTCATCATCCGGAGTGATGTCCAATGTTATGCTCGGAACCTGTTCTTTTATGGTTTCAAGAGACCTGGAGGTATTTGACGGGCCAAAAGCCCCGACCGTATACCCTTCAACATCTGATAATGTCTTAAATTCAAGGGGATTGTCATCCCGGACAAAAAACCCGTATTCCGTATTAAGAATCGGCGGACTGAAATACAGCCACTCACTGCGCTTCTGGTTCCATCCGATCACAAACATGCCGTGGGCGCTTCCTTCTTCCACCATTGCCTGGGCCCGGCGCCAGGGATAGAGTTTAATCAAAGGTGTTATATTGATTTTTGCACAGACTTCATGGATAATTTCCACAGCCGGCCCTGCAACCGAACCATTTTCCATATAACTGAAAGGCTGAAAATCCTGGGTGACAAGTTTTAATTCTTCTTCTTTTTGTCCACTTGCCAGAGTGCTGATCAATAGACACAACCCCAGAAAAAAACAAATTTTCATACCGGTTTTGATTTGTTTCATTTTTCAAGCATCCTCAACGTTTTTTGCTAACATCCATGCCCTGGCGGGCACAACGAAACATGAAAGAATTCAGTGAGTTGATCTGTTCTTTCATATAAACGGCCATGGGCCGTTGGTGCAGAATAATTGGGGCATCCTTAATCATTACATTATAGATTGAGTTTTGGATACTCAATCAAATCCAGCTCTTTAATGAACCTGTAATCCTTCTGGTTTTTGGATACCAGACGGGAGCTGGTAACAACAGCAGTTGCCGCAATCAAGGCATCTGCTATTAACAATCCATGACTGAGCCGATAGATTTTGAGAAGGCCTGCTGCTGTATCGGAGATCTGCTCGTTCAGGCTGATGAGTTCAAACCGCTGTAAAAAATGTTCCAGGGATTTGAGCTCTTTTTTGTTTCGACACCCGATGATCAATTCCATCTGGGTGACAGCGCTTATGGCTAAAGATGATGTGTCTTCAATATGCTGGAGGCAATTTACAGCGTCATCAATACAACGGGCCGCATCAATCAGGATATCCGTGTCAACAATAATCATATCAGCTTGCACCCCATTCTGATCCCCGGGTGGTGCGGACCCATTGGCTGCTGTCTTTCATGTCCTTACGATCTTCCCAGATCCCGATAAAGGGTTCATTGGCAATTTTGTTGCGGGCTGGTTTTTTCCCCGGACGGATTGTTTTATAACGTATTTTTAAAAACTCTATAAAATCAAAGACCTGTCGCTGTGCTTCCGGCGGCAGAGTTGCAATATCTTTGTTGATGTTCTGCGACTCCATTTTATACCTCTTTATTTCATTGCCAGTGCTTCAAACTTGTGTTTTTTGATAAATGCGTCAAGAAATGCCAATTAATGAGTCAAATATGCCATAGCATTCTGCATTGGTAAAGCAAAAATAACGATTGATAGAAAAGGCTGCCTTAAAATTCAAGCTCTGGCCAATACCAGAGCCTGTACTTTTCTGGCCCCTGTTTTCAGCAAAAGGCCTGCTGCTTCATTGCAGGTGGCCCCTGTGGTCAGGACATCATCAATCAGAAGAATGGATCGGCCTTCAATCTTTTCAGGTCCTGCAATAAAGAATGCATTTTTTAAATTGTGTTTTCTCTGATCAAGATCAAACCCGGTCTGGGAGGCTGTATTCTTTTTTCTGCCTATGGAATGGATATCAATATCCCACGCTGGCAAACAGCCAAAGTGCTGCCTATACTGCTTTTTAAAATTGCGGATCAGCATGAAGGCCTGGTTAAATCCTCTTTGTTTGAGTTTTGCCCGGTGCAAAGGAACCGGTATGATCAAATCAATCCGGTCTTTTTCAAAATGGTTTAAAAAAGTTTGAAACATCAGTTGCTCAAACCCTTTTAACAGCGATAGTTTTGAATGGTATTTAAACAAAGGAATCGCATCCTTGACAACCCCCTTATATTCGACAGCAGCCCGGATTTTTTCCAATACCAGGGGTGTTTTTATGCAGGTGCCGCAGACATGGCTGTCCTGATGCGTTTTTGGAAACTGAATCCCGCATTTAGAGCAATAGGGGATCTGGATATGATATACCCCTCCGGCCAACAGACAATGATCGCAAAAACATGCCTCTACAGATTCGGGCAAACCATGCTCCGGTTTTATGTAGATTCCGCATTTTAAACACTTTGCAGGGTATAACAGTTCTTTTAAATGACGAATACCGGTTTGGTATCCAGAGACGATGGCTTTCCCAATCTCATTCGTAAGTGCCGACTCCATTGAATCATTCTCCCGGAACAATGGCAAGTGATCATGCTGATTAACGGATACGCTTATATATTTATTTTCTTTGCCGAAGTGCCTCATACATGGCAATACCACCGGCCACCGAGGCATTTAAAGAATTTATGGCTCCCTTGTTCGGGATGGATAATAAAAAATCGCATTCTTTTTTAACCAATGGGCGAATCCCTTTGTGCTCTCCACCGATAACCAGTGCGATATTGCCGGTCAGATCTGCATCAAACAAAGCTGTCTGACCCTCTGCGTCCAGGCCGGATATCCAGACCCCTGCTTGTTTTAAGGATTTTAAAATCGATACCGTATTGGTAATCATATAGATATTGGCATGTTCCATGGCTCCTGCCGAAGTTCTGGAGACCGTGGCAGAAGGAAGGGCAGACCGATCTTTGGGAATCAGAATATAGTCCGCGCCATTGCACAGGGCAGTCCGGATCAAGGCCCCAAGATTATGCGGGTCTTCGATATTTTCCAGAACCAGAATAAAGCTGGGGCTCTGTTTTTTCTGAACCAGAGAAATGATCTCATCAGCCTTGTGAACCGGAAAAAAACTGGTATTGGCGGCCACTCCCTGGTGGTTTGAAAATTCGATCATCTGATCCATTTTTCCGGGTTCAATGGTTTCAATCGGGATATTTCTTGCCTGGGCAAGCTCCAGAATAAGACTCAACCTGTCCAATGATCTTGTTTTTGAGACAAAAATTTTATAAAAGGTTCGCTTTTGCGCCCTTAATGCTTCATAGACTGAATGAAAGCCAAAAAGAGTATCATGATTTTCCTTTGCAACCATCGGTTTTGCAGGCTTACCTTTTACAAACGCTTTTTTCATGGGATCTTTTCT
Source organism: Pseudomonadota bacterium (assembly GCA_043827005.1). Classification (GTDB taxonomy): domain Bacteria; phylum Desulfobacterota; class Desulfobacteria; order Desulfobacterales; family Desulfobacteraceae; genus Desulfobacula. Next base: position 19,059 of record JBDRPM010000101.1, read on the forward strand.
CGTCTTTTCAGGTCATGTGGGTCAGGTCATGTGGGATTTAAAAATTTCAATAATCCGGGATATGGCTGTATCAAGGTCATCATTCACCAGTTGATACTGATAGCGCTTGCTTTGTTCAATCTCTGCTGCGGCATTCTTAAGCCGTTTTTCAATCACATCCCGGGTATCGGTTCCGCGATTTTCAAGACGCTGGGCCAGCACCTCCATAGACGGCGGCAGAATAAAAATGGTCACCGGATCAAGATCCGAGGCCATGACCTGGGCTGCTCCCTGAACATCAATATCCAGCAGCAGAAACTTGCCTTTTAAAAGGCAGGTTTGAACAAACTGTCTGGATGTTCCGTAGTAATTATCATGAACCCTGGCCCATTCCAGCCAATCGCCCTGTTCTATTTTTTTTTCAAATTCTTCAGAGCTGATAAAAAAATAATCCCGGCCCTGTATCTCGTTTTTTCTGGGACTGCGGGTGGTGGAAGAAACGGAATAGGAAAGCGCTGGAAAATGTTTTAATACATACTGGATCAAGGTTGTTTTCCCTGCTCCTGACGGGGCTGAGACAACAAAAAGTTTTCCAGGTGGTGATACGGTTTTATCTGCCTTGTGATTCATCCTTCTTCCTTTGGGTTCATCAGCGCTTCAAACCGGCTGGACACTGTTTCAGCCTGGATAGCAGAAAGAATAACATGATTGCTCTGGGTAACAATAACGGCACGGGTTTTTCGGCCATGGGTCACATCAATGAGACGCCGATCTTCTTTGGCTTCATCCTTGACCCGTTTCATGGGAGAAGAGTTGGGTGATAAAATAGCCACAACCTTATCTGCCACCACTGTATTTCCAAACCCAAGGTTTAAAAGCAACTGTTCCATTGTTCAATCCTTTTTGGCGGTTTAATCCTTTTGGGTGATTTTATCATTTTTTATATGAAAGAACAGGTCAACCAACTGAATTCTTTCATGTTTTGTTGTGGGCAGGCCGAGGTGAAATACCAGGGCAGCCCATGGCCGTTATTTAGAGACTGTATTCGTTATCCATTGCCTGGATAGATTACTCGATATTCTGCACTTGTTCTCTGATTTTTTCAAGCTCTGATTTCAAATCAACCACCCGATGGGACAAGGATGGCAATCCCGCTTTTGACCCAATGGTATTAAATTCACGATTAAATTCCTGGATCATAAAATTAAGTTTACGCCCCAGGGATTCATCAGCGCCCAAAAATTCTTTAAATAATTTGATATGGCTCACCAGCCGTTCAATCTCTTCTGAGACATCACTCTTGTCAGCCAGCATCGCAGCTTCCTGGCTGATCCTTACCGGATCGATCATGTCTGTATCAGCTGTCAGCCGGGCAATCCGATCCATGAGACGCTGTTTGTATACATCCGGAATTCCAGCAGCATCTTTTTTAATGCCAGCTATATTGTTTTCAATATATTCCATTCTGGCCAGCAGATCCAGGCGCAGGTTTTCACCCTCCTGTCTGCGCATCTGATCCAGCTGGCTGCTGGCCGATTCCATGGCCGGTGCCACAGCAGCCCAGAGTTGACTGGTATCCCTCTCTTTTTTGGACGGTATAATCATATTTTTGGCAGACAGGATATGGTCAATGGAAACATCCTCGGACAACCCCAGGTTGGCCTTGATTTTTTTAAGGGCCTGATAATAAGAAGCCACGCGGGGTTCATCCACCTCAAACAGATCCTGTTCCCGGCGATCGTCCGCCAGAGACAAACGGATTTCTACTCTTCCCCGCTGATGGGTTCTGGCAATGATTTTTTTAATATCATCTTCAAAGATCTGGCAGGATTCAGGACAAAAAAGCGCCATATCAAGGTTACGGGAATTATAAGAACGGATGGTAACCTCGGCGGTAATATCATCACAGGTGTGGGTGGCCTGTGAAAAAGCGGTCATGCTTTTGATCATGTGTTTTTTCCTTTTGCTGCCTTTAAATCTAAAAGATATTTGTTTCTGACCTTGGATAAAAAATCGATCATGCTCTTGGATGCATAATCCGGATAGGTCCAGGCAAGGGTTTGAAATCCCTCTTTTTTAGAATAGATCAAGGTTAAGTCTGCATAAATGTTACGGCCAATATAAATCCTGTGGGAATATTCTTTTCCCGTGGCCAGAATAAAGCGGGATGACACCAGGTATCCTGGATCAATATTAATGGATCGATTGCCCTGGATTAAAAACTTTTTTTCAAACTCATTGGTTGCCTCTTTAACTTTTGCCAGATCATCCTGTTCAATCAAATTCTTGAACACAAATACCTTGCGATATAAAGGAGACCCCATCTCTTTATAGTAATAATCGGTATAGGCAAAATTCAACCAGGAACTGATCATGTCCACGGGTCCGAATGCAGCTTCAAGAATGGGAAACAATTGCTCAACCAGGGTTTTGTCATTCATGATACAGCCCAGCACCAGCTTGGCCGGTTCAGGTTTTTTGGGTGTACTCATGATTTATAACGGCTTTGCCTGATCAATGAGCATGATGGGAATATCCTCTTTGATTTCATACAAAAGTTTGCATGCATCACAGATAAGCCCGTCTTTGTTCTCGTTCAAATAGATTTGCCCCTTGCATTTGGGGCAAACCAGAATATCCAGCAACTCTTTGGAAACCGCCATCTTTATTCTCCTCTATGATTACAATAAATCAAAAATTTTTATCCAGTCAAATCGTCTGCCCGGACTGCATGGTCTGAAGCTTGAAATATTCTCCCTTTTGAGCCATCAATTCTTCATGGGTCCCCTGTTCTTCAATGACCCCGTTTTTTATCAGAATCACACGGGACGCATAATTAATGGTGGACAACCGATGGGCAATCACAAACGTTGTTCTGCCTTTCATCAGATTTTCCAAAGCCTTTTGAACCACCTGTTCAGCCTGGGAATCCAGAGCAGAGGTGGCTTCATCTAAAATCAGGATCGGTGCATCCTTGATCAAGGCTCTTGCAATACAGATCCGCTGTTTCTCTCCGCCGGACAAGCGGGACCCCAACTCACCGATAATGGTATCAAACCCCTTGGGAAATCCTTGTATAAAATCATAGGCAAAGGCTGATCTTGCAGCCGCTTCGATCTGCTCATCCGTGGCATCCATTCTACCATACCGGATATTGTCCCTAACCGATTCATTAAACAAAATCGGCTCCTGGGTAACAATGGAGATATGATCCCGCAAAGATTTAACCGACAGATCTTTAATATCGTGTCCTGCAATCAGGACCCTGCCTTTGGACACATCATACAACCGGGGAACCAGATTGACAAGACTGGTTTTTCCGCCGCCGCTCATTCCCACAAGAGCAAGCACTTCTCCGGGGGCCACCTTTAAATTAATATCCCTTAATGCAGGGGATTCTGTCTGTGAATAGGCAAAACTGACATGCTCAAATTCCACATCAAGTGCCTTACCGGACAGGATCCCAGGGTTTTCTCGTTCAACAATCAAGGATTCTTCTTCCAATACATCAAAAATCCTCGTGGCAGATGCCACTCCTTCCTGGATGGTGTTGTTGAGCTTGGATAATTTTTTCACCGGATCATAGAGCATCATCACAGCGGTTAAAAAAGAAAAAAAAGTGCCTGGAGTAGAGATTCCGTTAATCACCCGCATGCCGCCAAACCAGATGATAAACGCAATGCCAAGACCGCCGAAAAACTCCATGACCGGAGAAGACAATGCCTTTGCAATCACTTTTTTCATTTCAAGCCTGAACAGCAATTGCGTTTTTTCTTTAAACCGCTCTTTTTCAAATGCCTGGAGATTGAAAATCTTGATGATCTTGCTGCCGGTAAAGGTTTCATGCAAAAAAGAGTTTAAATCAGCCATGGTTTCCTGGGTCCCGGTGGAATATTTTCTGACCCTGCGACCGAACAGAACAATGGGATAAAAGGCCATGGGAAGAACAATAAAAGCACCTATGGCCAGCTGCCAGTCCCGATAAAAAATGACAAACAAAAAAGCAATCACCGAGAAAAAATCTCTGAACAGATTGATCACCGCAGTTGACACCATGCCTTTGACAATATTGACATCATTGGTGATACGGGACATCAGGGCCCCTGTTTTTTCCTTATGGATAAAAGCGATGGGAAGATCTGTGATTTTTTCATACAAAGAATCCCTGAAAAACCGGATAATCTTCTCACCAATATAATTCATATAATATTCAGACCCATAGGAGCCCACGCCCTTGAGGAAAAAAACAAGAACCGCAATCCCCGGAATCAAAACAAGCATCTGTTTGTTCTGACGGATAAAGATATCATCCATCACCGGTTTGACCAGCATGGCCATGGCCCCATTGGCTCCGGCAACCACAATCATGCACATGGCTGCCAGTAAAAGTCGTTTCCGATACAGCAAAACCTGGGAGACTATCTTCTGTTGACGGGGTCGGGTAAGCCGGGCTGTTTTCTTTTCCATAAACCTTTTTAAACTATCAGAAAGTATTGTCAATATTTAAAAAACATGAGAGCATAGGCCCCCATGGATACGATTAAGACAAAGAATGCCTTTATACTCAATTTTTTAAAACTTTACAACCTGCTCTGGTGGCTGTGCCTGCCTTTTTTAAAGAAACACAGACGACTTAAACCCGGTTTTAAGCGCCGGGTGAGCACCCATCATCTGTCAAAGGCTGATATCTGGATACAGGCGGCATCGGCCGGGGAAGCCTATCTTGCAGTGAATATAATCAAAAAACTTCACTTTAAAACCTTAACTCAGGTGCTGGTCACCACGATCACATCCCAGGGCATGGATATCTTAAAACAAAACCTGGAAAACCGGAAAACCGGTTATGATGCTGATCAACAATTAAAACTTCAAATTGAATGGTTCCCTTTTGATTCACCAAAAATCATGAAAAAGGCTGTAAAACAGATCAATCCAAAACTTATGGTCCTGCTTGAAACAGAACTGTGGCCGGCACTGCTTTATTATTTAACAATGAACCAGACAAAGACAATGATTGTCAATGCCAGGCTATCGCACAGCAGCTTTAAACATTACAGGCAAACCCGATTTTTATGGAAACATCTGGCCCCGGATCACATCCTTGCAACCTCAACACAAGATAAAAACCGTTATGCCCGGATCTTTGAAACCTCCCTTGTCCAGACCATGCCGAACATTAAATTTGAAGCCTTTGACAACAAAGCCCTGGACACTGATGTCAGGCGAAAAATCAAAAAAATCCTCCCGGATCATCTGCCTTTGACCATCCTGGCCTCTGTCCGCAAAGAAGAGGAAACAATCATCTTTAAAATGGTCCAGACACTTTTAAATGAATTTCCCGATCAGGTGGTGGCCATCTTCCCAAGACACATGCACAGGATCAAAGCATGGACAAAAATGCTGGCCAGGGGTCAACACCATTTTGAAACCCGTTCAACCCTGACATCCTTATTAAAAGGACCGGGGATTATTTTATGGGATACCTTTGGTGAATTAAAAACTGCTTATGGACTGGCCAGGGTTGTTTTCGTGGGTGGCAGCCTGAAACCTCTGGGCGGACAAAATTTTATCGAGCCTGCCATGCAGGGTGCCACAACAATCATCGGACCATATTATGATGATTTTGTCTGGGTCACTGAACAGATTTTTAGCCAAAACATTGTCATTAAAAAACAAACCCAGGCTGCGGTTTGTACCGCCATCCTCTCTGCTTTGAAAAATCCGGTCCCTCGATCTGATCAAATCAAGCGCTGCAGCGATTTTATCCATTCCAAGCGTGGCGGAACAGCGCATGCCTGCCAGGAAATTAAAAAAGTCTTTGACAGACCCCTCTGATTATTATACGCTTAAATCACACTCAAAGAATTGCTCGACTCTTTTGAATCTGGAACACGCTCTATTTTTTTCGCTCTGTTTTCACCTCTCTTTGTCATACTGAATTTTGTTGATCACACACTTTTTGGAAAAACATAGTGTCACAATTGTTGCTTTTCTACGAAAGTGTTGTTTTTAACCCAAAAAAGGAAGGAGACAATTATGGAAAATCACACTTTGTATTATGACACCATTGCCCGTTTGACCACAGCCATTTCCCAGTGCAAAGACCCGGAGGATGTCGCGCTGGTCACAGCCGAGAGTGTTAAAACTGCATTCCATGCCAAAGGATGCTGCGTATTTTTACTGGATAAAGAGACGCGGGAACTGGGCCTTGTGGCCTCATCAGGATTAAGTGATCAATACCTGAACAAAGGTCCCATCCATTTTATGCAGAACATCCGCGAAGCAAAAGATGCCACACCCGTTGCAATCTATGATGTCCAGGATGACCCGAGAATTGAATACCCGGAGGAAGCGACCCGGGAAGGGATTGCTTCTCTGTTGGGAGTTCCCATTATCAGCCACGATAAGATCCTTGGAGCGCTTCGTGTCTACACTGCAAAACCCTGGGAGTTTTCCTTCAGCGATATTACCATGATTCAGGCGGTTGCCTGTATCTGCGGCATGGCCATGGATATGTGTCGGATGTACAAAGGCTATAAGACAAGCATTGAGATCCTAAAAAACATGAGAGGGAAAAATACTTACGGTACCAATAAATGGACACCCTATGAGGGGGTTCCTCAAAGTGTTGACCCGTCCATTTGCGACTACTAAATCCATCTTTTGTCAATCTTCCTTCAGGCAGCCTGGAGGTGATCTTCAGGCTGCCATAAAATTTTATTCAAGCACACCGTCAAATTCATGCTTTAACGTTCGGTTCATCAGGCGCTCAACCACTTCTTCAACCTTATAATCTTCGAACAGGACATGATACACTTCGTTGCAGATGGGAAGATCCACCCCAAGTTTTTTGGACAGGTTGTAAACCGATCGTGTGGTTTTTACCCCTTCTGCCACCATCCGCATTTCAGAAATAATTTCATCTAATTTTTTACCCTGACCAATCTGCTTGCCCACTGTATAATTGCGGCTTAATGCCCCGGTACAGGTCAGCAGCAGATCCCCGACCCCTGCAAGCCCGGACAGGGTTAACGGATCAGCGCCCAGCTTGGTTCCCAGCCGGTTCATCTCTGTGAGCCCCCGGGTGATCAGAGCCGCCCGAGGATTTAATCCCATGTTCATACCGTCGCAGATACCGGCTGCAATGGCCAGCACATTTTTCATGGCTCCGCCAATCTGGGTGCCTATGGGATCATTATTCATATATACCCTGAATGTCGGACAGGAAAAAATCTGTTGGACATATTCACCAACCTCTTTGCTGGTGGCTGCCACCGCAACCACAGTAGGGACTTTATTGGCCACTTCTTTGGCAAAACTCGGGCCTGAAAGAACGGCAATATTAATCTGGGGAAGATGATCAATCTTTTCTGCCAGAATCTGGGTCATGGTCATATGGGTCTTGTTCTCAATCCCTTTTGAAGCTGTGACAACAACAGTATCGGAATTGACAAAGGGTTTCATCAAACCTGCCACATCCCGCATGCAATGGGACGGGACAACCACCAGCACCAGATCTTTGTCTTTTACTGCTGTTTCAAGATTATTGGTCGGCGTAATGTTTTTGGGAAGTATGACATCGGGAAGAAAGACCTTGTTTTCTCTTAAGGATTCAATCTGTTCTTTTACTTCAGTTTCAAACACCCAGAAATCAACGAAGAACCCTTTATCGGCAAGTAATTTTGCAAGGGCAGTGCCCCAGGCGCCACCACCAACAACGCCTATCCGGGTTTTTTGTTTGTCAATCATCCTGACCATATCTTAGACATCCCCTTTGGATCAGACAAGATCCTGAAATAAATAGCATTTTTTATAAATTGAGCATAAAGACTGCTTATACACCATATCAGAACAGTGATCAACTTTATTCTGCTGGATGACAACCTCCAGAGCTGGTTTAACCATTGTCCGGCTCAAGATACCCGCACCTGCTATTTAGTGTCTGACCGAAAACCTGAAAATTTTTTCGAGTACAAGGCGGGCGAGAATTTTAACCGGAAGAATACATTGAGTATTTTGAGGATTAAAATTTGCAGCCCAACGAAGTAATCGGGAAAATTGGCGGTTTTCGGTCGGGCACTAACTATTCGCCAGGGACTACTTTAATGCCTTCGGATATCTGAACGGGTTTGTTTAAAGGCAGGTTCTCATTTCCTTGTTTTGTTTTCCAATGTCCCTTAAGGGTTGGTCTTCTTTTTTGATTTCAATGGTTTTCCGGGTTTTATAAATTCTGATCTGACCGGGCAGATCCAGGCTTTTGCCCTCAGAGTCCTGAAAACAAAAAATAATCATGTTTTCCATGTGAACCATAGAGATTCTGTTCAGGTCGGTTTTTAAGACCTGAATGGCCTTTCGCAGTATTCGGCTCAGCAGGGCCGGATGAACAAGAGCCAGGGCAGATTTTGAAAAAACAAGACTTGCGTCTTTTTTTTCAACCAGGCAGTGATCGAACAGTCGCTGGGCTTCTCGTTCAAAATAGTCTTCCTCCTGGCGCATGACCCGGCTTAACCGGTCCAGTGCGTTGACAATTTCCGGATTGTAGTCTGATTGCAAATGGGGAATCAGGCTGTTTCGGACCCTGTTTCTCAGATAGGCTGGATCAGTGTTGGAAGAATCAATCCTGTAAGGTTGCCGGTTGCGGGTCAAAAGATCCAGGAGCTGTTGTTTTGAAACCCGGATCAAAGGCCTGATATACAGGTTCTGACGAATGGGCGGAATACCGGACAATCCTTTTGTGCCGGATCCCCTGAGCAGATTCATCAGCACAAGTTCAGCATTGTCATCCCGGGTATGTCCTGTGGCAATTTTTGTATATCCATGATCCTGAGCAAGCTGGTTGAAAAAAGCATATCGCAGTTTCCGGCCGGATTCTTCAACAGACAACCGGTTTGTTGCGGCATGTGCCTTTACATTCAGTTGTTTGCCATGAAACGGCAGGCCCAGGTGCAGGGCAAGATCTTTAACAAAAAGTTCGTCTTGTGAAGCGTCATCACCCCGGAGCATATGGTTCAGGTGAACCATGCCCAGGGTCAGGCGGTATGTTTGGGTTATTGCCGCCAATATCAGGGCCAGGGCCACGGAATCCGGCCCGCCGGATACAGCGATCAGAACAGAATCTTTAGGAGTGATCATCTGGTGGTCATCAATGGTTTGATCAATGGTTTTTCTCAGATCAGCCGGTATGATCAGGGAAGGCATCATGTCAGCAGGAAAAGCCATGTCAGCAGGCAAACATGGGCTGGTTGGAGGGTTTGAGCAAACCGGCCTGCTCAGCTTTTTCAAAAAAAAGGGTGATGGCCTGTTCCCCTTTTTCTCCGATCTGTATTGAATAGTCGTTGACATACAGGTCAATATGCTGCTGGATCACATCTTTGTCCAGCTCCTGGGCATGGGATTGAATATAATCATAGGCCATGTCCGGATGGGCAAAGGCATGATTGATGCTCTGCCGGATCAGGGTTTCAATATCCCGGGCAATATCCGGCGCAATATCCCGGCGGATGGCAATGCAGCCCAGGGGAATGGGCAGCCGGGTCTGTTCTTCCCACCATTTGCCCAGATCAGCCTTTAATTCAACGCCCATGGCCTGATAGACAAACCGGCCTTCATGGATGATCACCCCGAAATCCGCTGTTTTATTGACAACTGCGGGGATGATCTGTTCAAATGGCATGGGAACGATGACAGGTTTAATGCCTTTAAATCCATCATCCATATAGAACCGGAACAGGTGAAAAGCGGTTGTCCCCAATCCTGGCACGGCAATAACAGGTTTTTTGTTGTTGCCCAGTTCCTGTCCGGGAAGGGAAATAATCAAAGGACCGCAGCCTTCTCCCAGAGCTGATCCGCTTCTGAGAAGGGCATACCTGTCTTTGACCTGACCAAATGTTGCATAGGAGAGTTTGGTGATGTCACAGGCCCCTTTGGCAGCATTTTGGTTCAAAGTTTCCACATCTTCCATGACCAGATCAAAGGCATATCCTTTAAGATCAATCAGCTGGCGGGCAATGGCCTTGAAAATAAAGGTGTCATTGGGGCAGCTTGAAAAGGCCAGCCTGTATGTCAACTTTGGTATCATTCTCTTTTAGTAACAAATTCAGAGCTGTAAAAGCAAATCCAATTTTATGTTGCTTTACTTTTTTTGGCCCGTGCTTATCGTTTTTGGATATTGCAGGGATTGAAAATTACCATTCAGGAGTGTAAAACCAAAGGTATGAAAAATATTGGAATAACAGGAGAAGCAGGTGTTGAGGTCAGAGAAACAGACATGGCTCATCCTGGGTCTGTGGCTTATCAGGGGTTTGGCACCCGGGAGCTGGACCGGATCATTGTTAAGGGGGCCCGGGAGCATAACCTTAAAAATATTGATGTGGAGATCCCCAAAAAAAAGATGGTGGTCATTACCGGGGTGTCAGGTTCCGGTAAATCCAGCCTGGCTTTTGATACCATTTTTGCCGAAGGTCAGCGCAGGTATGTGGAATCGCTTTCTTCCTATGCCCGCCAGTTTCTGGGTCAGATGGAAAAACCCAAATATGATACCATCCGGGGGCTTTCCCCCACCATTGCCATTGAACAAAAATCAGCCAGCAAAAATCCGCGATCCACAGTGGGAACCATTACTGAAATTTATGATTATTTACGGGTTCTGTTTGCCCGGCTGGGCACCCAGTATTGTTATCAATGCGGGAAAAAAGTGGGTCGGGGCCATGCCCAGAGCATGGTTTCCCAGATAATGGCTCTGCCTGAGCAATCAAAAATTTTAATCCTGTCCCCCATTGTTGAAAACCGGAAAGGGGAGCACAGGGAAAGGCTTGAAGAACTTAAAGCCCAGGGGTATGCACGGGTTCGAGTGGATGGTGTGGTCCAGGAACTTGAAAATATCCAGAATCTTGCCCGGAACAAGAAACACAATATTGACGTGGTAGTGGACCGGCTGGTGGTCAGCAAAGAGACTGCCTTTGAAAAGCGGCTCACTGATTCAGTGGAAAATGCACTCAAGCTTGGGGAAGGCCAGATCATTGTTCACATGCTGGGCAGAGAAGACCTGAAAATGAGCGAGGCCCGTTCCTGCTGCGGCATTGCCTATCCGGAGCTGACCCCCCAGATTTTTTCGTTTAACTCCCCTCTGGGCATGTGTCCGGACTGCAACGGCATTGGTACCCTGCTGACCATGGACCCGGACAAGGTTATTCCGGACAAAAGCCTGAGCATCCGCCAGGGCGCAGTGCTGCCCTGGAAAAATTATTTTCTCAAAAACAAACGGTATGACAATGATAATTCCTGGGGTTTAAGCCAGCTTAAAGCCATGGAAACCCAGTGGGGCATTGATTTTGATGTGCCCTGGGAAAAACTGCCACAATATCAGAAAGATCTTTTGCTGTATGGTTCCGGAGATCAGGAGATGACCGTGTCATGGAATTCTGCCCGGATTCAGGGAGAATTCACCCGGACCCATGAAGGATTGATCCATACCCTGATGCGGCGGTACCGGGAGACCCAGTCCGAAGGGCAGAAAAAATATTATGCCGCCTTCATGACCTCGGCCATCTGTTCATCCTGTAATGGAAAACGACTGAAAAAGGAGGTTCTGCATGTTCATATCCGGGAAAAATCCATTATTGATTTGACCGCAATGACCGTGAAGCAGGCCTATGAATTTGTCAACAGCCTGAACCTGACCGGTAACCAGCAGTTGATTGCCGAAGAACTGCTCAAGGAGATTGGCGACCGGCTGGGCTTTCTGGTCAATGTGGGCCTGGAGTATCTGTCCCTTGACCGCAGCGGCCCCACCCTTTCCGGTGGTGAATCCCAGCGGATTCGTCTGGCCTCCCAGGTGGGATCAGAGCTCACCGGCGTGCTCTATGTTCTGGATGAGCCGTCCATTGGTCTGCACCAGAAAGACAATCTCAAGCTGCTGAAAACCCTTCATCATTTACGGGATATCGGCAACACCCTGATCATTGTCGAGCATGATCAGGAAACCATGGAACGCTCAGACTGGATTGTGGATATCGGTCCTGGCGCAGGTCACCTGGGCGGCCAGATCGTGGCCCAGGGAACCCCGGATCAGATCCGCCGGAATCCAGCCTCTGTGACCGGCAAATTTTTAACCGGTGAAGAAAAGATTGATGTGCCTGGGAAAAGAAAAAAACCAAAAACCCGGGAAGGCAGATGGGTGACCATTGAAAATGCTACGGAAAACAACCTGGACAATATCACGGTAAAGATTCCTCTGGGTCTTCTGGTGGCTGTCACCGGCGTATCCGGGGCAGGCAAATCCACCCTGATCAATCAGATTCTCTACCCGGCCCTGGCCGTCCTGCTTCACGGTTCCCAGATGAGCGTGGGCAAACATGAGCGGATAACAGGTCTTTCCCATCTGGATAAAGTGATCAATATCGACCAGAAACCCATTGGCCGGACCCCACGTTCCAATCCAGCCACCTATACCAAGGTGTTTGATCCTATCCGGGATCTGTTTGCCCTGCTGCCGGAATCCCGGGCAAGAGGATATCAGAAGGGGCGCTACTCGTTTAATGTTAAAGGCGGCCGATGTGAAGCCTGCCATGGGGACGGATATATCAAGGTGGAAATGCATTTTCTGGCTGATGTGTTTGTCCCCTGTGAGGTTTGTGCCGGCAAACGATTCAACCGGGCAACCCTGGAAATCACCTACAAGGGTTATTCCATTGCAGATGTTCTGGACCTGTCGGTGATGCAGGCAAGAGAACTGTTTGACAGTCATCCCAAGATTGTCCGGATTCTGGATACCCTGATGGATGTAGGTCTGTCCTATGTCAAGCTGGGGCAGGCTGCAACCACGCTTTCCGGCGGAGAGGCACAGCGGATCAAGCTGGCCCGGGAACTGGCCAAACGGGATACCGGCGATACCCTTTATATCCTGGATGAGCCCACCACAGGATTGCATTTCCAGGATGTGCGCATGCTGCTCAAGGTGCTGTCACGACTTACGGATTCAGGCAATACCGTGATCATTATTGAACATAACATGGATGTGATCAAGACCGCAGACTGGATCATTGATCTGGGACCGGAAGGGGGCAGCAGCGGCGGACAGATAGTGGCCCAGGGGTCTCCGGAAACCGTGGCTTTAGCAGATCACAGTTACACCGGACAATATTTAAAACTGATCCTGAACAGTATAAAGGCCAAACGTGCATCATGATTTATTTAAAATGGGTGATCCGGCCCTATCTGCATATCCGGCATGCGTTTGACCGGCTGACCCGGTCCGGCCCGTTTGGTTCAAAATCAGCGGTCCTTGTAACAGAACCCTACACTCCTGTGGGCAATCGCCTTAAGGACAGACTGCATCGATTTCATGTCAAGCAGTTTCATGAGTCTTCCTGTTCAGTGGCCTCAGTTGTTTCAGGCCTCAATGCGCTGATGGATCTTCAAGGAACCCTGTATGACCCGCCAGTCACCCAGCAGGACCTGCTTGAAACGGTCAGGACAGCCCATTGGAAAGAGCGGATGAGCGATACAGGATACAAAGGCCGGAGGGGATTGCCGCTTGAAATCCTGGGTCAGGTGGTCAAAGGCAGTCTGGATGCCTATCAGGTTCAATACAAGGATGTTGAAATTGTTCAGGCCACAAGAGATCCTGACAAAATGGAATCCTGCCGGAAAAAGCTGTTGTCCCGGCTGCAACAATTTGAAAATAAAGGAGACTGCCTGATCATTGCCCATTTTGACCAGGGCAGTTTTCTGCCCGAACTTCATATTCCCCATATCTCACCTGTTGGCGGGTTTGATGCTTCATCTTCAACCGTCAAAATCCTGGATGTGGATTCCACCCAGGCCTTTCCTTACCAGATCCCGTTTGACACGTTTTACAAAGGCATCTCCACCAATTATAATGTCATTTTCCGGCATTTCGGTTATGCAGAAGGCGGATATGTTTTTATCCGGTTATGAAAAACTCTAGAGGTTCCGGCCAAACCGAAGAGAATTGGCAGGAAGGGCAACCCCCAGGTTGTCCTGAATCAATTCATTTCCAGCAGCCCGGAATGAGAGATAGATAAGGCAAAACGATTTTGCTTCGGGCTTTTCATTTTTAAGCAGATTCCAGGTTTCTTCTTTATGGGTGCAAAGGTCCAGGAGCAGCGGTACAACAGCCTGGAAACCTTCCTCAAGCGACAAATTGACTGGATAAAGATCGGTTGCCGGCAGCCGGGACGTCTTTGCCGGTTCAATCTGGGCCAGGGTGGTTTGTCTGCCGATCCTTAAAAACAGTTTGGGATTGATTTTAAATGCTGGAATATAAAAATACAAAGGGTGTGTTTCATCTGTTTTCCGGATCACTTTAGAAAGATTGGCCATGGTTATCAAATGGGCATGGGTTGAGCAATCTAAAACTTTGGATTCAATCTGAAACCGCCAGAACGGCAGCAGCATATCTGTCTTTGGCCCCAGGCCATAAAACAGCGGTGTGATGTTGTTGAGTTTTTTTTTATGGACCAGCCAGAAACGCATGCAGTTGTTACAGGAAAGAACAAGCGAGTCTGTTTCCCCTTTCAGGTCCCACCCGCAGTTCGGGCAAAGCGCAGGGGTGAAATCAAGATGAATGGCAGGTGATTGTTTGTCTGCCAGAAGTTCTGAAGGGTGCAAGTCTATTTTTTCCCCGGACAATCCATCATATACAGAGTCGGTATCCTGGTAAAAAGGCATGAAAATCAGACTCAATATTTCACCGATATGCGCTTTTTGATCTGCTTTCCCGGCAATCTGCCGGAGGATATCTTTTCTGGTTATACCGGGTGGCAGAAAAGATCCTGTAATTTTTTTTTTGATAAATTTAAGTTTCTGTGTCTGGGAGCGCAGTCCCAGGGATGGGGGCACTCCATTTTTATCAACAGCCAGATAGGAATGATCGATGATTCTGAAATTTGATTGCGGCCCTCCCAATGTAAATTCAAGGCCCTTAAATCGCCAGTAAGGGATATAGGTGACCTGAAGTTTTGCATATTTATTATCCTGGCCAGGTTCAATGTAATAGCACGGATAGGGATAAGATTGAAGAATATGACGGGTTCTGCAGAAGTTGCACTGAATAATGCACTCTGTTTCGTCTAAAACTACGGGTGCCCCGCACTGGGGGCACTCCAGCTCTATTTGAAAATTATAGTTGCTCACCGCAGGTGTTACAATAGTTTGAGTTTATCAGGTTTTCAGCACCACAGGCCTGGCAGAAGCGGCCTGCTTTTTTTTCCTCAACTTTGATGCCGCATTTGGGACAGAACCGGGCACTGGGCGACAGGTTCTTGCCGCAGGCAATACATTGGGAAAAAATCATGATCTGGTGGCCGCAAAACGGGCAGAATCCGGCATCATGGGGGATGCTTTGTCCGCAATCCGGGCATGTCGGTCCAATGGCGTGGTTTGCAGGCCCGCCTGCCTGGGATTCGGTTATTCTTGAAATCATGGACGGTACCATGAACCCAAGTCCCATGCCCATTCCCTGACCGGCTGTGCCGGGATTTTCAGCTGCTTTTTCCATGGCTGATGCGGCTTTTAACTGCAACAGCTTGTTCATGTCATCAAACAGGCCCAGTGCACTGCGGTCATCCATGAGTTTCTGCACTTCCTGGGGCGGGGTGATGGAGGTGATAAACAGGTCGGTCAGACCCAGTCCGAACCGGCTGAATTCATCGGTTAAGTTTTTCTTCAGGCCATCTGCCCAGGCTTCATATTTTCCTGGCAGGTTGAGAATGGTGTCCAGGTTATCGCCCATATAGTCATTAAATCTGGAAACAATCACTTTGCTCAGGTATTCTTCAATGTCTGCTGTGGTGAACTTGGCAACCGTACCGGTCAGGGCGTTAATAAACAACAGCGGTTGAATGACCCGGATATTAAACATGCCAAATGCCCGGAGGCGGACCAGGCCCAGCTCACTGTCCTTGAACGCAACAGGATCTTTGGTGCCCCATTTTAAATCCGGAAAAATTTTCAGGTTGATAAAATAGGCTTCGGCTCTCAAGGGGCTTGTCATGCCCCAGGGGATGGATAAAATTTTGTTCAGGATGGGGATATTGGCGGTTTTTAAGGTATGCCGCCCGGCTCCAAAGACGTGAATGGCTTTTCCGTTATAAAAAAAGACACCTGCCTGGCTTTCCCGTACAATCATCTGGGCGCCGAATTTGATTTCTGCAGATCCCTCTGTTGGGATACGTTGCACAATTTCCTGCCCGGTTTTATCAAACCATTCAAGAATTTCCAAGAATACAAGATTGTTATCTGCCATGGCCTGTCTCCTGATTGAATTTGCTTGAGTTGCTGCCTTTCTTTGTATGCGATAACGGCAAAAACTGTCAAGCGGTTACTCAAAGATTTCAATGGGTCGGCTATGTTAAAATCGGTTTTGTCTGGTTATATGAAAGAGCATAAAACCTCACTGAATTTTTTCATGTTTTGTTGTGGGCCGACCAAGGTAAAATGCCAGGGCGGCCCATGGCCGTTATAAACAAAACGTTTCAATGATATGATTTTTATCGTGTGACCAGCTTTTTAAGGGCTTCATAGGGCTGGGCCCCCACCAGGCGTTCAAAGCCGGATACAAAGGTTGGTACGGCAACAATGCCGGACTGTCTGGACAATTCCCAGTCTGAATCCACAGCCTCGGAAAAGGTTCGATTCTTGATCACAACTTCTCCCTGGTTTGTATCCAGTCCGGATTGTTTGATCAGATCCATTACAACCTCTTTTTTTGCCAGGTTTTTTCCATCAGCAAAATATGCTTTAAAGGCTGCCATGTGAAATTGATGGCCCCGGCCTTTTGTTTCAGCCCACAGGCCGACTTCCTGGGCAAGACGGCTGTTATAGGTCATTGTTCTGCTGCCGAATTCAAGCCCGAGATCAGTGGCCGTGGCTTTGAGTTGGGCCATCATCTTGCCTGTATCGAGCAGCATTCCTTTTTGTTTGAACAGGTCTTCTATAGATAGTCCTTGTTCCGGTGTATCCGGATGAAGGGGGAAGGCTCTCCAGCGTATATCAATATTCATTTCCTGCTGCAATCTTTCAATACTCCCGGTAATGAAATAACACCAGGGTCAGATATAGTCTGAAAATATTTCAAGCATGGGTTGGGTCATTTTTTTTCTCCTCGTTTGAACATAGGGTTAATATAAGCATAAAAATACCGGCGACAAGAAACTCTATGAAAAAGGCATAAGCCTTATGGGCAGAAGCGATGACTGAATGAAGATTCATAAAATGCCGAGATATCATATTCCATAGGGAGAACCGTGTTCACTTCTTGTTTGACAGGAGGGATAAAATGTGGTTTAGTGAGTTAATTTAAATCAAAAAATTAGCGCTAATTTTTTATCTTCAGTCCCTATACAGGAGGAATTTATGGCACAGGTTGTTGCTGACAGGCGGGATATTGATTTTGTCCTTTATGAACAATTGAACGTGGGCAAATTGAGTGAATATGATCGATTCCAGGAATTTACAGATAAAACCATAGACCTGATCGTCTCTGAAGCCCGGAATCTGGCAGTCAAGGAGCTGCTCCCCTGCCTGAAAGAGGCAGATGAAGAAGGGTGTACCTTTTCCAGCGGAAAGGTCTGTGTGCCCAAATCGTTTCATAAGGTCTATGAGTTGTTCAGGCAGGGCGAGTGGATTGCCATGTGTGATGATCCAGCCTGGGGCGGTCAGGGCATGCCGTCCACAGTGGCCCTGGCAGCCAATAATTATTTTAACGGGGCCAACTACCCGTTCATGCTCCATAATATCTTAAGCCACGGGGCAGGTAAGCTGGTGGAGTGTTTTGGAACGTCAGAGCAGAAAAAACTGTTTTTAAAAAACATGTATACCGGTGTCTGGGGCGGCTCCATGCTGCTGACCGAACCGGAAGCCGGCTCGGATGTGGGGGCATTGACCACCCGGGCAGTAAAAAATGATGACGGCACCTATTCGATTACAGGCAACAAGATTTTTATTTCATCCGGTGAAAATGACCTGGTGGAAAATATCATTCATCCGGTTCTGGCCCGCATAGACGGGGCACCGGCAGGAACAGCCGGGATCTCCCTGTTTCTGGTTCCCAAATTCCGGGTGAATGATGACGGGTCCATGGGTGAATTCAATGATGTGGTCTGCACCGGTATTGAAGAAAAAATGGGGATACATGGCAGTCCCACCTGCTCTTTGGCTCTGGGAGGCAGGGGCCAGTGCCGGGGAACCCTGTTGGGAAAAGAAAACAAGGGCATGAGCGCCATGTTTGTTATGATGAACGAGGCCCGGCTTCATGTGGGTATGCAGGGGTTTGCCTGTGCATCTGCCTCCTATATCAATGCCTTAAATTATGCCCGGACACGGGTTCAGGGAAAAGCCCTGACTGCGCCGAAAGATTCTCCGGCTGTGCCCATTATTCAACACCCGGAGATCCGACGGATTTTGCTGACCATGAAATCCTATACCGAGGGCATGAGGTCCATTCTCTTTTATGCAGGTTTTTTAGAAGACCAGATTAAAATCAGTGAAACCCTTGAAGAGAAAGCACATTACCAGGGTATGATCGATGTGCTCATTCCCGTTGCCAAGGGTTATATCACAGACCGGGCGTTTGAGTTGTGCAGCCTGGGGCTGGAAGTGTTTGGCGGGTATGGATTTACCAAAGAATATCCCCAGGAGCAATTGCTCAGGGATTGTAAAATCACCCAGATTTATGAAGGCACAAACAGTATCCAGGCCATGGATCTGCTGGGCCGGAAGCTGGGCCTGAATAAAGGCAAGGCGTTTGCAGACCTTGTCAGTGAAATTCAAAAAACCATTGACAATACCAGAGGCCTGGACAGCCTGGGTGCTATGGCAGATAATCTTAAGATCACCTTGAATCAGCTTTTAAAAACAGCTCAATCACTGGGAAAAGACCTGGGAAATGAACATATTCTTATTGCATTTTCTTATGCCCGGCCTTTCCTGGATGTGACCGGAGATACACTCATGGCCTGGATGCTGCTCTGGCGGGCAGGCATTGCCGCCCAAAAACTGGCAGAAAATCCAAAGAAAAAAGATATTCCATTTTATCAGGGTCAGATCAGCAGTGCCCGGTTTTTTATCAATACTGTGTTGCCCGTGACCCGGGGAAAAATGGAGACCATCCAGTCCAAAGATGCTTCAGCTCTGGATATTGCTGATGTGTCATTTGGATAAAACTCAATAATACCCAACAAAATATGAAAGAATTCAGTGAGTTGATTTGTTTTTTCATATAAAAAAACTGAAAGGATAATATTATGGACGATGTTGTTATTGTGTCTGCCTGTAGAACAGCCATTGGTGCATTCGGCGGCAGTTTAAAAGAATTGAACGGGGCCACCATTGCCAGTGTGACCATGAAAGAAGCCATTAACAGGGCCGGTATTGATCCGCAACTCATTGATGATGTCCGGTACGGTACCTGTATTGAACATCACGATACCATGAATACCACTCGGATTGCAGCGCTCATGGCAGGAATACCGGATACGGTTCCGGCTGCCACGGTAAACAGGGTCTGCATTTCCGGTATGGAAGCGGTTTTGTCAGGGATGGCCATGATACAGGCCGGTATGGCAGAAGTTATTCTGGCCGGCGGGGTGGAGCACATGTCCGGGATACCTTATACGGTTCCGACCGCCCGGTGGGGATGCCGTCTCCAGGATACCCAGTTTGTGGATGCCATGATGCATGCACTTCACTGCGGTTCCCATGTGTTGCCGTTTGATGAAACAACGCCGCTGGATATTACAAAAGAACCAGCCAGTCTGTTCATGGGCAAACCCTATATCATGGGGCATACAGCAGAGTTTGTGGCCCAGCACCTGAACATCAGCCGTGAAGAAATGGATGAGGTGGCATTGAGAAGTCATAACAATGCTGAACGGGCCACCCATGATGGATCATTTAAAGCTGAAATTGTTCCTGTAAATGTGCCTCAGCGTAAAAAAGCGCCCCTGGTCTTTGATAAGGATGAACATTTCAGACCAGGCATGACCATGGAAAAATTAGAAAGCCTGGCTCCTGCATTTATTGCTCAGGGCGGTAAAGTGACTGCAGGAAATTCTTCCGGGATCAATGACGGCTCTGCCGGCATGATCATCATGTCTGCCAGAAAAGCCAAAGACCTGGGGCTCACGCCGATCGCTAAAATCAAGGCCAGTGGTATGGGAGCCTGCCATCCCACCATTATGGGTTTGTCCCCGGTTCCGGCGGTCAACAATCTGATGGAAAGATCCGGGTTGACCATTGCTGATTTTGAACTGGTGGAGGTGAATGAAGCCTTTGCAGCTCAATATATTGCATGTGAACGGGAGTTGGGCCTTAACCGGGAGATAACCAATATCAACGGGTCGGGAATCGGCCTTGGCCACCCTGTGGGTGCCACCGGAGCCAGGCTTATGGTCACCCTGATTCATGCCATGAAAAAAAGAGGATCTTCTCTGGGTCTGGCCACCCTGTGCGGCGGTGGCGGTGTCTCCATGGCCTGTGCGCTTGAGATGATTTAAATAGTGCCTGACCGAAATAGAGAAGGGGGTGTGTCCACGTACTACACACCCCCTTCCCAGGCGATTTAACTATTTATTCCAGCGGGTTTAGAATCTTTCAAAAATGGCTGCAGCACCCATGCCGCCGCCAATACACATGGAGACCACACCATATTTGCCGCCCACCTGTTTGAGGTTGGCAAGACAGGTGGCAGTGAGCTTGGCTCCGGTACAACCCAGAGGATGACCCAGGGCAATGGCACCGCCATGAATGTTGATCCGGTCCATGTAATTATCCAGACCCAGTTCTCTGATGCAGTACAGGGCCTGGGAAGCAAAGGCTTCGTTGAGTTCCCAGATGTCGATATCTGCAATGGACAGGTTGGCCTGTTTTAATACCTGGGGAATGGCATAGCGCGGTCCAACCCCCATCTCATCTGATTTGCAGCCGATTGTGGTATAGGAGATCAGCCTGCCAATGGGTGCCAGACCAAGTTCTTCACATTTTTCTTTGGATGCGATAATGGTGGCTGCAGCACCGTCAGTGGTCTGGGATGAGTTTCCAGCGGTGACACTGCCAGCAGCAGAAAAAACTGCTCGCAGCTTGGCCAGTACTTCCGGGGTTGTTTCCCGGATGCCGTCATCGTGTTTGACCATAAAACTTTCTTTTTTATAGGTGCCATCCCCCTGCAGCACATATTTGTATGCCGGGGTGGGGACGATTTCCGTAAACAGTCCGTTATCCCGGGCTGCAGCTGCTTTTGCCTGGGAGTTTGCTGCAAATTTATCCTGGTCTGCCCTTGAAATCTCATACCGTTTGGCCACATTTTCTGCGGTTACTCCCATAGAAATATACATTTCAGGGTTGGTGGCAGAATATTCAGGGTGAGGGCGGGGAAGATTGCCGCCCATGGGAACAAAGGACATGGATTCCACGCCTGCGCCCATGGTGATATCTGAAAATCCCATGGACACTCTCATGGAAGATTGCGCAATGGCTTCAAGCCCTGAGGCACAGAACCGGTTCACAGTAGCGCCGGAAACTGAGTCAGGAAAGCCTGCCATTTTGGCAGCGATTCTGCCGATGTTCAGTCCCTGTTCTGCTTCGGGAAAAGCACATCCGATCATCACATCATTTAAATATTCCGGCTTAAGATTCGGGGTCTGCTCAACAGCAGCCTTCATGATAAAGGAAGCCAGTTCCTCGGGTCGTGTCTGGTTGAACTGCCCTTTTTTCTGTTTGCAGCCAGGGGTTCTTACCGATTGTACAATATAAGCTTCTTGCATAGCGTAAGCCCTCCTTTAGTTCCTGAGTGGTTTGCCGGTTTTAAGCATGTGATCGATTCTGGCCACGGTTTTGTCTTCTTTGCAGAAATCTACAAATGCATCTCTTTCAAGCTTGAGGATAAGGTCTTCATCCACTGCTGTGCCGGAAACGACATCTCCGCCACTCATGACATAAGCGATGCGTTTGGCAAGGAATGAATCATACTCACTCATGAATTTACCGTTCAGCATATTGTAAAGTTCTGCATTGACCATGCCCTGTCCGGCATTCCCCATGACGATCAGTTTCTCTTTGGCTGGAGGGGCATAGCCGTCGTCTACCATTTTCAAGACCTCTTTTTTGGCTTCGCCCACCAGGTTGTCCCGGTTGAACACAATCCGGTCAGCCAGACCCAGATATCCATTCCCTTGCGCCTGGGCAGAAGACATGGAGACTGCAGCCATGGCAATGTTCATAAAGGCCGGGATAAAGAACTTGGCCAGGTTGTTGTCTTTTGCCGTTTTTCCCGGAAGGGCGGCAATGTATTTTTTCCACAGGTTCATGGTTCCGCCACCGGCCGGAAGAAGACCCACGCCGATTTCAACCAGGCCCATATACAGCTCGGAATGGGCCACGATCCGGTCAGCTCCCAGGCAGGTTTCACACCCACCGCCCAGAACCATGCCATAGGGCGCAGCCACAACCGGGAAGGGCGCATATTTGGTCGCCTGGATGCCATCCTGTGCTTTTTTCAAAAAGTCATTGATTTCAGTGTATTTTTTTTCGTGGCAGAGTTTGGATACAAACCCAAGGTCTGCGCCGGCAGAAAAAGCCCCCGGCATACCACCAGCTTCATTGCCAATGACCATGCCTGCCCCGTTTTTGTTTACATAGTCCAGGGCCTGTCCGATCATGTCAACAATTTCACCATTAATGGCATTCATCTTGGTGTGGAACTCAACACAGAAGACATCGTCGCCAATATCCACAAGGCTTGCAGAATTGTTTTCCATAACGGTTTTGTTGTTGCCCCGGGCTGCTGCAATGCTGACGCAGTTTTTGGATACCGGAACAGCCTGATATCCTTTGGAAACAAAATCATAATAATATTTGATGCCGTCCTCAAGCTTATAAAAGCAGGTGTTGCCGGCTGCCAGCATCTCTTTGACGTTGGCTGGGACATCAAGACCCTCGGCCTGCATTCGCTCCACAGCCTGGGCAATACCATAGGAATCCCAGAGTTCAAACGGGCCCATCTCAAAATTGTATCCCCATTTCATGGAATTATCGATTTCAATAATGGTGTCTGAAATTTCAGGTATGCGACTGGCGGCATATTGAAAACTGTTGGCTGCCATCTGCCATGCAAATTTTCCGCCTTTATCATCAGCCGTCAGAACGGTTTTGATCTTTTCAGCCAGGGTTGGTTTTTT
The DNA here is from genome assembly GCA_043827005.1 of Pseudomonadota bacterium. Lineage (GTDB taxonomy): Bacteria > Desulfobacterota > Desulfobacteria > Desulfobacterales > Desulfobacteraceae > Desulfobacula. Next base: position 42,233 of record JBDRPM010000101.1, read on the forward strand.
CTTTGCTTCATCAAGACAGGGAAAGCTTGGTCGGACAAGGTCTTCATATTCCATGGTGGCCGGATTGAGTACCTTGCGCAGTTTTTTCCATTCCGGCGTCAATTCGGTTTTATAAAACCCGGCCTGGGTCTTGTTGCCCAGTAATTTTTTTTCAATCATTTTTTGAACAAAATCCGGAAGGATCAATGTATCTTTTTGTTCATCATCCGGACAAAGGTCATAGGAGTTTTTGCACACATGAGCCATGGTGTCCAGACCCACAAGATCGCAGGTTTTAAAGATGGCTGTTTTGGGCCGGCCAAGGGCTGCGCCAAAAATTGCGTCCACTTCCGGGATGGACAATCCCGCTTTTTCCATGGCATTCATCACAGCGCCGATTCCCTGGACACCAATGCGGTTGCCCACAAAATTAGGGGTGTCTTTGGCCCATACAATACCCTTGCCCAGATTTTTTTCACCAAATCCGGCGATAAATTCAAGGATTTCAGGAAGGGTGTCTGCGCCCGGGATCAGTTCCAGCAGATGCATATACCGGACCGGGTTGAAAAAATGGGTACCCATGAAATGGGTTTTAAATTCATCGGAAAACCCTTCACAGATATCTTTGAGTGGAATGCCTGATGTGTTGGTTGTCACAATGGCATCCGGTTTTCTGATGGCTTCAATCCGTTTGAACAGATCCCTTTTGATCCTCAGGTTTTCCACAACAACCTCAATAATCCAGTCGCAGTCAGCCAACTGGTTGAAATCGTCTTCCAGATTACCAATGGAGATCAGTCCGGCATCTTTTTTTGAGAAAAATAAAGATGGTGCAGATGCCAATGCAGCATTCAGTCCGTTTTGAACCATGCGGTTTCGAGCCACAGGGTCCTGTTTTTCTTCGTCTTTTAAATCAAATGGAACAATATCCAGAAGCAGAACTTTTACTCCGGCGCCGGCTAACAGTGCAGCAATGCCGCCCCCCATTATTCCAGATCCGATAACCGCAGCCTTTCTGATTTTCCTTACCATGATGTCCTCCATTGTTGAGGGTTTGAATCAGATTTATGAATGATCGTTCATTTTGAAATAACAGATAAAAAAGGGCTTGTCAAGAAAAAATATTTCAGTTAAAAATAGTTTTTATTAAAACTATTCCTTTTAATTTCAGCTTATTATATATTATTATGGCAATAAGGATCTTGTTTTTTAAATCTCTGTACCATGAAAAAATGGGTCATGAATGATCATTCATGGAAAAGGTTACTTGTTTTCTTGTCAAATAGTTTGGAGTCTGATACTGTGACGCAATGTTTTTAAAGGAAATAAATTGATCGGAGACGCTTGATGCCGCAAAAAGAGTTCAAATTAAAAATTAGTCCAGCCCTGAATATTGACTCAGTTACCCGCTGTATCCTATCTCTTCAGCGTCCGACCGGAGATATTCCCTGGCATGCAGGCGGCAAGACCGATCCCTGGGATCTGGTGGAAAGTATCATGGGACTGAATATCGGCAATGAATTTGATGCTGCGTTTAAAGCGTTTGAATGGCTTGCAGCCAGTCAGAACTCAGATGGGTCCTGGTATTCTTCGTACATAGACGGTCAGCCGGCAGACAAAACCTGCGAAACCCATATGGCGGCTTATATCAGTGTGGGTCTTTTTCATACCTGGTTGATCACCCAACAGACCGATTTTATCGAATCCATGTGGCCGGTCATGGAAAAGGGAATTGAATATGCCATCAGTCTTCAGACCCATACCGGAGAAATATACTGGGCCAGGAGTCCGGAAGGCAAAGTCGATCCCATGTCCCTTCTGACAGGCTCCAGCTCCATTTACATGAGCCTGAAATGTGCCATTGCCATCGCCAATATCCTTGGCAAACAAAAAAAATCCTGGGAAATCGCCTTTGAACGTCTGGGCAGGTCCATCCGGGAAAACATTCACAATTACAATGTGTCTAAATCCAGATTTTCCATGTACTGGTTTTACCCGATCCTAAGTGGCGCCCTGACCGGGGAAAGAGCAGAACGAAGAATTGAAAAATATTGGAGCAAATATGTGATCGACGGCCAGGGGGCACGATGTGTCAGTGATCAACCCTGGATCACCATTGCTGAAACCTGTGAGCTTGTCCTTGCCCTGTCTGCCATGGGTGCCCGTGAAAAAGCAGCCATTGTCTTTTCCTGGATCCAGGACCGGGTCTATGAGGATAAAACCTATTGGTGCGGTTATACCTATCCTGATATGGTGATCTGGCCGGAAGAAAAGATCTCCTGGACCAATGCAGTGGTGCTTATGGCTGCTGATACCCTTTATCATTTAACCACCGCATCCCGTATGTTTGATCACAAATCCTGGGATGGATTTATGTACACGGATCTTGGCCATTGATAAAAGACTATCGACCCTATACCATTAAAAAAGCCTGGTACCGGCTGATCCATTTTTATGTCCGTCACAAACTGGCACCCCAGCTTAAATCCCTTGGCAAACACCCGTTTATTATAAAACCATGGCATATAGAGATTTTTGGCGGTCCCATACGCATTGGCGATCACATCACACTCCTGGGCTGCCCTGATAAAAAGACCCGCCTGACCGTCTGGTCAGACAAAAAAGATATTCCCGGCATCACCATCGGTGACCATGTCCTGATTTCTCCGGGTGTCAGAATCAGTGCGGCCAACTCCATTGCCATTGCCGACTCCTGCATGCTGGCCAGCCATGTCTATATCACAGATTCAGACTGGCACGGCATTTATGATCGGTCCTTGACACCGACAACAACGCATCAGGTCACGCTTGAGGAAAATGTCTGGGTCGGCGATAGCGCGATCATCTGTAAAGATGTCACCATTGGTAAAAACAGCATCATTGGTGCCGGTAGTGTGGTGGTATCAGATATTCCGGCCAATGTAATGGCTGCGGGCAATCCAGCCAGAGTCATCAAACAACTGGACCCTTCCAGAAAGATGATCACCAGAAAAGACCGGTATAGCAATGCCGATCAAATGGCCCATGTCCTTGACATTGCAGAAAAGGAAAACTTGAAAGGCAATACCCTTTCAGGCTGGATAAAATCCTTTGTTTTTCCCCCCAAACAGCAATAATCTTAAAAAAGTTCAAACTTTCTTTAAAAATCAGGGTTTACCCGGATTGATTTTTCCAAAAACAATAGATATACAAAGAATGAACAATTTTTGAATTTCCTTTAATGCCGGATTCTTAAAGTAACCGAAGAAGCGGAGCTATGCTCAGATGCATGAAAGCCCGCTTGTTATCTTGAGCTTTGAATAACTCCTGTTTTTATGGTTTTCGACTCTGAAACGAATTGATTTTATTAGACTGCAATTTTGAAAAGTAGCATTATTCAAAGGTCTCATCTTGTGAGTCGATAGAAGCATCTGCACAACCAGCTTGACATATAATTATAATATAATTACAGTGTAAATATGAAAAAGTTAATCTTTGAATGGGATGACATTAAAAATGAAAAGAATCAAACAAAACATAGCGTTTCCTTTGAAGAGGCTCAAACTGTATTCTTCGATGAAAGTGCCATTCAATTTGATGATCCGGATCATTCCATTAGGGAAGAGAGATTTTTACTTTTAGGTTTCAGCCAGAGACTCAAAGTTCTGGTTGTTTGCCATTGCTATCGCAGTGATGAATCAATCATTCGTATCATTTCTGCAAGAAAGGCAACCAATAAAGAACAAAAGGTTTATTTCAGGAGGCTGTGATGAGACAAGAATATGATTTTGAAAAAATGAAAGGCCGTAAAAATCCTTATACTAAAGATCTGAAAAAGCAGGTTACCATTCGTATCGGCGTAGATATAATAGAATACTTTAAAAATCAGGCTGAGGAAACCGGTGTTCCATATCAAAATTTGATCAACTTGTATTTACGAGACTGCGTTCAATCTAACAGAAAGCTATCTTTAAACTGGACCCAGTAAAGTTCATTTAGGGTTCACTCAAAAATAAATTACCAATTTTGGGAGTCGAGTCGCCTGGCCTGCAAGGCGTGGAAATGCAGGTATATCGGGAATATGCCGAATTTACACAACGCAGCAGGACAGGATGAATCGGCTTTCAAAATGTAAATTTATTTTTGAGTGGGCCCTTAGAAGGGCTGATTATTTCCTCAGAATTTCAGCCGGACTTTTGACACCATGGGGGCCTTTTTTGATAACATGGGTATAAATCATTGTTGTTGTGACATCCTTATGGCCGAGCAAATCCTGTATGGTTCTGATATCATAACCCGCCTGCAAAAGATGCGTGGCAAATGAATGACGTAGGAAATCCAAACGTTTGGATTTCCTACGTCACCCTGATGCCGATTGCATAAATCAAAGTCAATGCAAGTTCCATTTCACCTTTGATATGAGCAAAAACAGCTTTGATTTCCTCGATGGTTAAAACAACCGAAACCCTTTGGTTTTTCTTTGCCCGGATTGTATTTTTGAAATCACCGAATTCAATACCAAGAACGTCCCGGTAAAGGAAAAGCAGGGCGTTGAAAGCCTGATTTTGAGTTGAAGCCGTAACCTTTCTTTCAACAGCAAGATGTGCTAAAAATTGCTTCACATGTTCGGATGATGCCTGTTGAGGAGAAGTCAGTTTTGTAAATAAAAGGAATCTTCGGACCCATTCCTGATACGTTTTTTCAGTATTGTATGCGTAATGTCTGAGTCTGATCAGTTCTGTGAAACGTTCTTTGGCCTG
>JBDRPM010000102.1:0-6116 GCA_043827005.1 Pseudomonadota bacterium
TAATCGGTCGTGAGGCTTAGCCACTTTTTTTCTCAATAAGTTTGAACGCTTTTTTGTGAACATATTAATATTTATTACAGCAGATATAAAATTTGGATCTTAAGAACAAGTACGAGTTACCATTCAAAAGTTCAGGATCCGCCCGATTTAATCTGGTGGCAATGGCAAAGAGGTCACACCCGTACCCATCTCGAACACGGAAGTTAAGCTCTTTAGCGTCGATGGTACTGCATGGGAGACTGTGTGGGAGAGTAGAACGCTGCCAGATTAAAACTTTCAAAAAGCCCTGATCATAGCAATATGGTCAGGGCTTTTTTTGTTGGCAACACCCGCGTTCTTCTCTCCCACGGAAGACCCGATTATAAGATTTGGCCTTTAGCGTGCGATGGTAGGCAATGAGATTGGCAATTTGGGAGAGTAGAACGCTGCCAGATTAATACTTTAGAAAAGGCCTGTAGACATCAAAATCTACAGGCCTTTTTGTATTTATTCACCTGCGTTCTTCTCTCCCACGGAAGACCCGATTATAAGATTTGGTCTTTAGCGTGCGATGGTAGGCAATAGGATTGGCAATTTGGGAGAGTAGAACGCTACCAGATTAATACTTTTAAAAAGGCCCGCAGACATCAAAATCTGCAGGCCTTTTTGCATTTTTAGAGTTTCAAATATCAGTGATGATCTCACCATTGGCATCACGAACCACATGGGTGATTCCAGGATACTCTTTTTCAAGCTCATCTAGACGGGACTCATAGGATCTGACCTTATTCATCAGAAGATTTCTTTCTCTGACAAGATCTTTTACCTCAAATGCCCGTTTGATTGTAATTAATAATTCATTGATATCAAAGGGTTTGGTTAAAAATTTATACACACCGGCTGAATTGATTGCCTCCATTGCTGTTTCAAGACTTGCATATCCGGTCAGCAAGATGGTGAGAACGTCCGGATAGGTTGTTCGAACATGCTGTAAAAATTGTATGCCTGACATACCCGGCATTTGATGGTCACTGATGACCAGATCTATATTGTTCATTTCAAGCAAGACCATTCCTTCTTCAGCACTATCTGCGGTAAGGACTCTATATTTGTCGATTCGCGATGCTTTGGAGATAATGTCCAGAATGAGTTTTTCGTCATCTACAATTAAAATTGTATACCGACTCAAAATTTTCTCCTATTATAATGATATGCCAAGATGGGAATGATTAAATTTATTTGAAAATTAAGATCTTGTCAACCAAAACAAAAGTCGATGGATATATTTTAAGGGTTATTTGTTTTTATTGATTAATCCTTGTAATAATTTGAATACAGCTTAACTTTTCAAGCATAAAAAAATTTATTCTTTATGAATACATGTAAGTTAAAAAGAGATAAAGAGGGCACGGTATGGATATACAATCCAATGAACATCATCTGGTTTTAGGACAGCTCAATGATTTTTTAACCGGACAGGTGCTGGCCGATACCCTTGATGAACGGTATCGGCAAAAAATTGCAAAAAAACTGGTTCTGGATAAAGGGTTTGTTCCCTCAGATATTTGTTCCAATAAAATTATTGAGGTTGTCGTGGGTTCAAAAAAGGCCCGGCTAAAGATTGATTTTCTTGTCCATTATGAAGATCATATTATTTGCCTGATTAAATATGCACCTGGTTCTCTTGTTACACGTCGATTGTCCACTCTGGCATTGTCCAGAATTGTTGTACCGTATCAGATCCCCATTGCGATCATTACCAATGGCGAGGATGCGGAAATTATTGATGGACATACCGGGTGTGTGATTGCAACAGGGCTTGAGAGTCTGTTGGATAAAAAGAGCATGATTGAAAAAATAGAGACAATGTCATTTGATCCTATTCATACAATCATGTTTGATAAGGCATCCAGGATAGCCTATGCCTGTGAAGTGGAGAGTGCCTGCCCATGTGATACAGATGTGTGTATTATTAATGAATAGGGGTTCTTTATTTTGTTAATATGTCATGTCAGGGCTTGGGGTAACATTTTTTTAAGATAAAAACCAGTGTGAGAGCGTTTGTTTTTGGCAATGGTTTCAGGGGTTCCAAGAGCAATGATCTTTCCGCCATTATCTCCGCCTTCCGGGCCCAGATCAATGACATAATCGGCACATTTAATCACATCCAGATTGTGTTCAATGACAACAACGGTATTGCCAGCATCCACCAGGTTATTTAAAACAATCAACAGTTTATGGATATCATCACTGTGAAGACCAGTGGTAGGCTCATCCATTATATAGATTGTTTTTCCAGTCCCTTTTTTGCTTAATTCCCGGGCCAGCTTAATCCTCTGGGCTTCACCGCCGGATAAGGTTGTGGCAGCCTGACCCAGTTTGATATACCCTAAGCCCACTTCAATCAGGGTTAGAAGTTTTGATCGGATGGTTCCAATGTTTTCAAAAAACCGGACAGCCTGGTTAATGGTCATATTCAGGACCTGATCGATATTTTTCCCTTTGTAATGGATATCAAGGGTTTCTCGATTGTAACGTTTGCCTTTGCAGACATCACAGGCCACATAAACATCGGGGAGAAAATGCATTTCAATTTTAATGATTCCATCTCCTGAACAGGCCTCACACCGACCGCCTTTTACGTTAAAACTGAACCGGCCGGGTTTAAATCCTTTGGCCCTGGCATCCTTTGTTTTTGAAAAAAGTTCCCGAATGGGATTAAAAACCTGGGTATAGGTGGCAGGATTGCTTCTCGGTGTTTTCCCAATGGCTGACTGGTCAATGTGAACGACTTTATCGATGTGTTCAAGACCTTCGATTTCATGATAGCTGCCCACCATTTGTCTGGAATGATTGATCTGGTTAGCCAGTATTCGATAAAGGGTGGACAGAACAAGGGTGGATTTACCAGATCCTGAAACACCAGTGACACAGGTCAGCGTTCCCAGAGGGAAAGACACATCAATGTGTTTTAAATTATTTGAGCAGGCTTTGCGAATGGTAATAAACTGACCATTTCCTTTTCTTCTGTTCCTGGGAATGGGGATGCATTTTTTTCCGGATAAATACAGCCCTGTCAAAGACGTGTCATTTTTGAGCAAATCCTCAGGCGTACCCGAAAACATCAGTTCTCCGCCATTAATACCGGCAGCCGGTCCAATATCGATGACATGATCACAGGCAAGAATGGTTTCCCGGTCATGCTCAACCACAAGAACAGTATTGCCAAGCTTTTTAAGGTCCATCAAGGTAGAAAGAAGACGTGCATTATCCCGTTGGTGAAGTCCGATGCTGGGCTCATCCAGAACGTATAGAACCCCGGTCAATTTAGAACCGATCTGTGTGGCCAGGCGAATCCTTTGACTTTCTCCACCCGATAAGGTGGTAGCAGATCGATCAAGGGTCAGGTACTCAAGACCAACATTTTGTAAAAAACCCAGACGCTGGATTAATTCAATGATGATTGTTTTTGCAATGGCTTTTTCTTTTCCCAAAAAGGTCAAAGAAGAAAAATAGTGTGCTGCCTGTTTTATGCTTAACCCTGTGATTTCCCAAATAGATTTGTTTTGTATTTTTACAGCTTGTGATGCTTTGTTCAGTCGCTTGCCATTGCAAAACGAACAGGTTTTATAACTCATGAATCGTTTGATTTCTTCTTTGCCATATTTTGAATTGATTGCATTGTACTGTTTTTTAAGGCCTGGGATCACCCCTTCAAATTTTTTTTTAAAGAAAAATTTTTTTCCGGCTTTGTCCATATAAAAATCGATCTCTTCTTTTTTTGAACCATACAGCAACACTTGTTGAAACTCTTTGGACAGATGTTTAAAAGGCGTATAAATATCTTGTTTATAATGGGTCACCAAAGCATCTAAAAATTCCATGAACTGTACTGAGTCTTTTTTTGCCCAGGGGATGATGGCCCCTTGTCTTAAAGAGATTGATGGATCCGGCACAATCAGATCCGGGTCAAATTGTGTAATCGCTCCAAGCCCGTCACATTGGGGACAGGCACCATGGGGTGAGTTAAAAGAAAAGGATGCTGGAGTGAATTCAGGATAACTGATACCGCACGCAACACACGATGCAGTTTCACTGAACAGGGTGTCGGTATTCAGGGTCAGGTTATGGATGATGACCAGACCTTCGGATAAGGACAAAGCCAGTTCTAAAGAATCTGACAGCCTTTTTTTGATTTCCTTTTTAATGATCAGGCGATCCACAACCGCTTCAATGGTGTGTTGTTTGTTTTTTTCAAGACCGGGTAATTCTTCGATTAAACTGATCTGACCATTTACTCTGACCCTGGCAAACCCCTGTTTTTTAATTTTTGCCAGCAGTTTTTCATGCGATCCTTTTTGTTGAGTAATCAATGGAGAAAGAATGATAATTTTTGTCATTTCATCCAATGCCAGGACATTGTCTGTTATCTGATCAATGGAGATCGAAGATATGGGTAAGCCGCATTCATGGCAATGCACCTGCCCGATTCGGGCAAATAATAGTCTGAGATGGTCATAAATTTCTGTGACAGTGCCCACAGTGGATCGGGGATTGTGGCTGGCTGTTTTTTGTTCAATGGAAATCGCCGGGCTCAGGCCTGTGATGGAATCCACATCAGGTTTGTGCATCTGGCCTAAGAATTGTCTGGCATAGGTCGACAATGATTCAACATATCTGCGCTGGCCTTCAGCATAGAGTGTATCAAAGGCAAGTGTTGATTTGCCTGAACCTGACAGACCGGTAATAACGGTAAAAGAATTCCGGGGAATGGTTACATTGATATTTTTAAGATTATGTTCCCGGGCGCCTTCAATGATGATATGGTCCATATCCATTTGTGTCTTCTTTAACCCTTTGGCTGTTGTGTCCTGATTATCAGACAATAATTCCGGTGACGGGTTTTTATTCTAAAAAAACTGGTTTTTAGCCTGAAAGGCAGCCATTTTAATCGCCTGTTCAAGACTGGTTTGATCGGCAATCCCTTTCCAGGCAATATCATAAGCAGTGCCATGATCCACAGATGTCCGAATAATGGGCAGACCCAGGGTTGTGTTGACGCCATCTTTAAAATGAATCAGTTTAAATGGGATCAAACCCTGGTCATGGTACATACAGACTACTGCATCAAATTTTTTATTGATGGCCTGATAAAAAACAGTATCCGGGGGCAGGGGGCCTGTAACATCCCAACCCATGTTTTTTGCTTTCATGATGGCCGGTTCAATAATGGTTGCTTCTTCATTGCCGAACATGGAAGATTCACCAGAATGAGGATTAAGCCCTGCGACACCGATTCGTGGAGATGGAATGTTAAATCGGTTTTTTAGACCTGTATGGGTTAAATGAATGGTTTTAAAAATGTTTAAGCAGGTCAGTTGTCCTGACACTTCTGACAGCGGGATATGAATGGTGACCAGGACTACTTTGAGTCGATCTCCTGCCAGCATCATGGAAAAGTCTTTTGTTCTGGTCTGATCCGCCAGCAGTTCTGTGTGTCCATGGAATTTTGATCCGGCAAGTTTCATGGCAGTTTTGGTGATCGGACAGGTGACAAGGCCTGAAATCTGATTGTTAAGTGCAAGATCGATACCTTTTACAATATAATTCTGCATGGCTTTACCAGTTTCAATGGTGGGTTCTGAAAGCGTTGCACAATTAATATGAAGGTTTGAATATTCCATAAGATCAATTGTTTTAAACTGGTAGACGCCCTGTTCAGGTGTCTGGATGCTGTTGATTTTAAAAGAACACTTCAATAAGTTCATAGCCTGTTTAATGACGTGAATATCACCTAAAACCAAAGGGTTGCATATTGAATACAGATCAAGGTTGTTCAAGGCTTTTATCAGTATTTCAGGTCCGATACCCACAGGATCTCCCATGGTGATTCCGATAATTGGAAGGGGGAATGAATTTTTCATTAACAAATAGTCTTTCATATGAATAAAGGATGTAAAATAAGTGCAATATACTATTGGAAACCCAAAGTGTAAATAGTGCCCGACCGAAAACCGCTAATTTTCCCGATTACTGCGTTGGTCTTAAATTTTAATCCTCAAAATATGGAATATATTCTTCCGGTTAAAATTTGCGCCCGCCTTGTACTCGAAAAAATTATCAGGTTTTCGGTCAGA
>JBDRPM010000103.1:0-26959 GCA_043827005.1 Pseudomonadota bacterium
CAGTGTTGATTATGAAAGTCAGGGTGGCACCATTAATCTTGCCTATAATGCTTTGACAGATGTTTCAGCCGGCAGTGCCCAGGGAAATGCCGGTACGATCGGCATTCGCAATCCCCATGGTATAACGGTTATTGAGGGAAATCTTGCCGGTACATCAAGATTGGGCCACGGCGGGACATTTATTCTGGATATGAACTCTTTTGGATCAACTCTGGCCACCAGTGAAACAGCGGTTTCATCCTTGATGGGCAAACTGTCCAAAGGCGGGTTTAACAACCGGATTGATATCCGGGCCCGTAAGGGAGATGTGCAACTGGCCAAGGATGTGACAGCTCATGAATTCAGGCTTTCCGTGGATGAAGGCAATGTAAAAACAGATGCACAGATCAATGCCTCGGGTGCAGAGGGTGGCGGCAGGGTGGAAATATATGCTGGCCAGAATCTTACGCTTTCAGAAAACACAACCATACTGGCCAAAGGAACCGGCACAGATGCGGACGGCGGAGAGGTGATCCTTGGAAATGGCGGAAATGACGGATTCATGGACCTGGCCGGGGCGGTTATCGATGTGTCTTCTGTCAACGGCATTGGCGGCAATATTTATTTGAGGGTACCCCTGAACCAGGGCGAAACAGAGGTGAACCTAAACATGAACGCCAGTCTGGTGGGGGCATCTGATATTGTAGTGGAAGGGGTGAAAACCTATAAAGACACAACCATATCAGACACAACCATATCAGACACGACTGCCTGGAAGACAAATGCCCATCATCTGATGAACAACTATGGAGACACCATCACTGCCCGGCTGGTCGCTGAGGCCGGCGGCAGCCTGGATGGGTTTTCTTTTATACCGGGGATCGAGGTCCAAAGTATCGGGAACTTAAGCCTGAATACCGACCTGGATATGACCTCCTGGCGGTTTGGGACTCAAAAGGTGGCAGCGGCCCTGACCCTGAGAGCAGCCAATGACTTGAACATCAACAAAAGCATAGTGGATCATCCCACCAATACTGGGAACCTTACCAGTGAGACTGCGGCTGCCTCCACTAATATCAGCCTGTCTGCCGGGGCAAGCCTTGCAAGTTCCGATATTTTTGCAGTTGAGCAAAAGAAAGGGAATTTTAAACTTAAAGATGAAAAAATGATTTACACCGAAGGCGGCAATATTAATTTTGCATCTGGCAACGATACCCTTATCGGTAAAATATACTCTAAATCGACAGATTATATGACCAATAACGGTATGAAGTATAACCTTGCCTCATATACCGGCAATATCCGGGGAGCGGCGAGCAATGACCTGCTCATTGATTCCGGAGTCATACAGACTGCCACCGGGGACATTACCCTTGACGTTGTCGGAGACCTGACCTTGAACCAGAGAACCAACCAGGACATCGGGGGAAGTATCCGGACAACCGGGCAGCCGGGTTATTTTGAAAACGCCCCTTACCCCAAAAGCGCTCAGCAAACCTGGGGGTATTTGTACAATAGCGGCGGAGATATTCTGATCCGGGCCGGGGCGGATGTCACAAGGACCCTTGCCGGCAAAGTGACAACTGAACATAAGAGTGATGCCTGGGATACCCGGATGATGGGGTTTGATTTTTCTGATTATCCAAACAGTTTCGAGTATTTTTATACCCTGTGTGCCAATTACGCAGGCCTTAATGCCACCCAGGGGATCGCTACCATGGGTGGCGGAGATCTCACCGTCCTGGCCGGGGGGAATTTTTTCTCTGCTGCCGGCACCTTCCAGGAGGGGGATATGACAATTTCAGTCGGGGGAAATCTCAACGGCCGTTTTTTGACCAAATCTGGCGAAGTTGAATTGAGCACCCTTGGCAGTTTCGGAACCCTGAGTGATGATCAGGTTGTGGAGGCCTATGATTCACAGATCAGTGTGACAGCCCAGGGGAATATTACCCTGGGAACGGTTCTCAATCCCACCATTACTAAAAATAATTTCAATAGCACTTTTCAATGGGACCTCCAGTATACGGAAAAAACCGCCCTGAGCCTGGCAGCCAGAAGGGGCAATGTTGAGCTGACCGGCCAATCTGATTCTGATTTTGGGTTTAAGGCTACAAGATCACATGTTCTGCCAGCCAATCTGTCCATAAATGCCGGCCAGGACATAATGATAGGAACAGATTTTTATATGACTCCTTCTTCAACCGGTTTTCTTGAATTGTCTGCTGGCAGAGATATTACCGGTAAAAGCAGTACAGGAAAGGATAACTTTATCTATATGTCAGACCTGGACCCGGATGAGGTTTATGGGAACCACAATGATCCGGATGGTGCCAACGTGTCTTTGATGGGCGATTTGGGGAATCCGAATCTGCATTCAGCCGGGGTTCTGCACAAGGATGATTATGTATTGGCCGTGGTTGAGGCGGGAAACGATATCTCCAATATCGGGCTTGCCATTCCAAAGGCTGCCACCATCCGGGCGGGACAGGATATCATAAACCTGAACTATTCTGGACAAAATTTGAGAAAGACTGACGAGACAAGGATCATGGCCGGAAGGGATATCTATTATCTGGTAGATAGAGAAAAAAACAATACTATCGGTATCCTGGCGGGGGGGCCGGGACTGACGGTTGTTCAGGCAGGAAACAATATTGACCTGGGCCGGTCTGACGGAATCCAGTCTGTGGGAAGTTTGTTTAATTCATATCTGCCAGCAGGGGAAAATGACCTCATGGTGATTGCCGGAATAACCCAATGGTATACGGCTGACAAGATCAAGACTTTTTTTGACCAGTTGCGCAATGCCGGAACCCTGTATGCAAAGGCCCGGGCAGACGGTGATATTGAGCTGGCTGAGCAAATCCTGGCCGATGTGAGGAACACACGGATCGATCCTTTCCTGGCTGAAAATGAAGAGATCGGTGGTGATATCAACCTGGTGAATTCAAAGGTTTATACCACCGGTGGAACCGGGGATATTCTGGCCCTGGCCGCAGGGGAGATCAATGTAGGCCTTTCAGGCGTTACTCCGCCTCCCATCACCGGAAAAAAATCGACAGATAATGGAAATTCCGGTTTTTATACCACTTCCGGCGGCGGGCTTCGCTTGTTTGCCCAGAGGGATATCAATGTCAATGAATCCCGGGTGATGACGTTTTCCGGCGGGGACATCGACATCTGGTCGGATACGGGCAATATCAATGCCGGCCGGGGATCAAAAGCTGCGGTGGCCTCCACGTCAAGTTATGTTGTTGAAGATGAAAAAACTGGTGTTTTGACAGTTCAATATGATCCGCCTGCCGTGGGCAGTGGGATCAGGGCCACGGCCTCCACGGTTGAAGAAGCCGGTGATATTAATGCATTTGCACCGGGCGGGGATATTGATGCAGGAGAAGCCGGGATCTCCGGAAAAAATGTTACGCTATCTGCTAAAAAGGTTCTCAATGCCCAGAATATCCAGACCACAGGAATTTCCATTGGTTTTGCCAAGCCTGCTGAGTCATCCGCCAGCATAGCCGGGTTTTCAGGCGGTGGCGGACTGGCAGATGGCGGAATGCTGAATGAAGCGTCTTCCTTGCTGGCCACAGTCAAGGAACGGTTGAATGAAGCTGCACCGGAAGGGTACAGCATTGAGCCCAAATGGGTGGATGTGGAAGTTATCGAGTTTGATAAGGATGATGAGGACAAAAAAAACGACAATGGGAAAATAGAAGCATCATAAAAGATGGATATGAAACTGGAGGATAAACGTGTTTAAAGAGATTTTTAAAAGGAATCTGTGGGCATCGGTTCTGATGATAATGGTATCATGGGCTGTTTTGTTACCCGGGGCGCATGCCTGGTGGAATGAGCAGTGGAAGTACAGAAAAAAGGTGGCTTTTGATACAACGATCAAGGGTGCTGATATCCAGCAGAACATCTCACAGTTTCCCGTCTTGATCCGGCTGCATTCCGGAAATTTTGATTTTGCAAAGGCAAAAGAGAATGGAGAAGATTTACGGTTTGTCAGCGGTGATGATACGGTTCTGTTAAAATACCATATCGAGCGATTTGACAGCCTTGATGAGATCGCATTGATATGGGTGAAGGTACCGGATATATCCGGCAAATCAGACCAGGGGTCGGTATGGCTGTATTACGGTAATGAAACTGCGGCAAATGGTGCAGACAAGAAAAACAGCTTTGATTCTCAATACCAGGCAGTTTATCATTTTGATGAATTAGAGGGCATGCCCCAGGATGCATCCTCCTTTTTGAATCATCCTTCAGAATTTACAGCGGGCCTGGGCCTGGCCGGCATCATTGGGAATGGTGCTGCCTTTAGCGGCCCTGGAAATGTTTTTTCAATCCCTGATAATTCAGTGTTTAATTTTTCCCAGGGTATGACCTTTTCAACCTGGATAAAAATATACCAGCCCCAGGATGATGCATATCTGTTTTCACGCACCACAGGCGACAATGGGGTGATCATTGCCATTCGGGGGACTAAAATTGATGTGCAGATCAAGACCGGCGATACCCTCTATAAGACGGATCAAAGCACGGATCTGCCCCTGGATGGATGGCATCACCTTGCTGTGACCCTTGCTCCAAAAGGCCGGATTACCTTGTTCCTGGATGGTATTGAAGCCCAATGGGTAAACACCCAGGCCGATCTTTCAACCATTGCCGGGAATGTTATGATAGGTTCGGATGCTGCCGGGAAACATGCCTTTTCAGGAGATCTGGATGAATTGAGGATTTCCGGTATCCCCAGGTCTCCTGCGTGGATTCGAAGCGATTGTTTATCCCAGGGCAGGGAGGCTGCTCTCTGCGCTTATTCCCTGGAAGAAATCAGCGAAAGCAGCAGTGGTATGCCGGTGTTTTATCTTGCCACGATTTTCAAGAACATTACATTGGACGGTCTGGTGGTTATCGTGCTGCTTGTCATTTTGTCCGGGCTTTCCTGGGTGGTCATGATCACCAAGGCGGTTTTGCTGTGGAATACGGCAAGGGGAAATCGCAGGTTCCTGGCGCAATACCACAAAATGACGGATCCAGTGGTGTTGGCGATTGAATCAGAGAAATATAATGGATCCGGTTGCTTTCGGATTTTCGAAGCAGGGTGTAATAGCCTTGATTTAAAAGACCTGAATACCTGTGAAGAAATTGATGGACAAGTGCGCAAACCTGTTTTTTCCTCAAGAATCATTGATAATCTGAAAGCTATTCTTGAAAAAGGTCTGATCGAAGAAACAAAACGATTAAATTCCTGGCTGGTGGTATTGACCATGGCTATTTCAGGTGGTCCTTTCTTAGGGCTTCTGGGGACTGTCTGGGGGGTTATGAACACCTTTGCTGCCATGGCAGAAGCTGGAGAGGCGAACATCATGGCCATTGCACCGGGTGTGGCATCCGCTCTTTCCACCACGGTTTTTGGTTTGATCGTCGCTATCCCGGCATTGTTTGGGTACAATTTTATTTCCGGCATCATAAGGGATATCACAGCAGACAGCGGTATGTTTGTGGATCAATTTGCATTGAAGGTGGATGCGGTTTATGGAGGGGATAAGTGAGACGTAATTTATATGCTCAGGAAAAATTTGATGACATTAATGTAACACCGCTTCTGGATCTGGCATGGACGCTTCTGGTTGTGTTTATCATTGCCGTGACCGCTTCGGTACAGGGAATAAAAATCAATCTGCCCAAGGCCAGCAATGTGCCGAGTCTTGTTCAGCCCAAGACAAAAGCCATTACCATTGATGACAAGGGGCAGCTTTACCTGGATGCCTACCCTGTGACCATGGCGGAGCTGGAGACAAATCTTATGGCACAAAAAGCCATTGATCCGGATTTTCCGGTGGTATTAAAGGGGGATGCAACCATTTACTATCAAAATGTAATGGATGTCCTTGATTTAATGCAGAAACTGGAAATATCGCAGTTGGGTCTGGTGACCCAGAAATTGGTGAAGTAACCAATGGATAAGAACGAAAGAAACAAGCTGCTGACGATTACAGCAGCCTGTCTTGTCTTCATCTGCATCTTTCTTGTGGCTTTTTTTGTTTTGAAAATGTTGATCACAGATGATGGCAGCAAGCGGAAGCGGCAGATCCAGCAGGTGACATTGATGAAACCGCCGCCGCCTCCAAAAATCAAAGAAAAACCACCAGAGCCGGAAATGGAAAAAAAAGAGGAAATGATTGAACCTGAACTCCAGGAACAGCCACCGGATCAGGTAAAGGAGGCCGCAACCGATGATGCACCGCCTGCAGGTGAAGAATTGGGGCTGGATTCAGATGGCACAGGCGGTGCAGACGGTTTTGGCCTCAAAGCAAAAAAAGGGGGGCGTTCCCTTATTGGCGGAAACGGAGGAGACAGCTCTCTGCTGCGTCAATATGCCTGGTACACCCGGATACTTCAGGATGAGATCAGGGAAAAGGTTGATCAGTATCTTGAGAAAAAAAAAGATCTTCCCGCAGGAAAACATAAGTTGCTGGTGCGGGTGCAACTGGATGAAACCGGTAATATGGTTTTATTTTCTATTCTTGAATCATCGGGAATTTCCAATGTAGATGATGCGATTGAGCAAGCGGTTGCCGGGTTCAGAATCAGTGAAACACCACCTGAAGGAATGCCGAAATCACTGAAAGTAAAGGTTACGTTTAAGAGTTGAAAAACATGTATATAAAGCAAAATATGGGGGTTTGTTTGAAAATGGAATGTTTAAGAAAGAAATGGTCTGTATATGTCCTTGTTGTATTATTGCTGTCAACTCTTCTGAGCATTACAGCTTTTGGTGAGGAGGATCAAAAAATGACGGGTGGTTTGGATACCACGGAAGCCCTGATCGAGCTTTTACTGGAAAAAAAAGTGATTAGCAATACAGAAGCCCAAAGTTTTTTAGACCGTCACAGGCAGAAAGCCAAAGCAACCCGGCAGGTTATTACCATTTTACCCCAGGAAAATCAGGAAGCCTATCTTAAAAGCCTTTCCAAAGGGGTTACAGACCAGGTGACCAAAGACCTGAATGAGTTAAAAGAGAACTATGAATTCAGGTCTCAAGATTTGATGCAAAAAAACAGGCTCCTGAAAAGAGAGATCGAACAGTTGGAAGAAATTGTTACCCTGGAGAACAAGCCTGCGCTCCAGAAATCTTCATGGGCTCAGCGGATCCGGTTTGGTGGTGATATTCGCATCAGGCACGAATCTGTATTGTTTGACAAAGACAATGCAACAGACATTGAAGATCCTAACAGCCCTGGCACGGTTATTAATTCCACCCAGGATTCACATCACCAGAAAATTCGCCTGAGAGTCGGCCTAAAAGCGGATATCATTGATCAGACAGACGTTAATGTGGGAAAGGTCGAGGCAGGGATCAGGCTGGCTACCGGAAGCGTCAGCAATCCTGTGTCCACAAATTATACATTGGGCCACAACACTCAAAGCCGATCCGACATTGTTCTGGACAGGGCCTATGTCAAATGGACCTATAAGCCAGAAGAAGAGATATGGGGAGGCAAAATCCCCCAGGTGTCTGTTACCGGCGGCATTATGGAAAATCCCTGGTTAGCTTCAAACCTTATATGGGATGATGACCTGGCATTTGAAGGCCTGGCAGTGAATTTTAAGACCGATACCAATGAGATGAATCCCTTAAACGGATTTTTGACCCTGGGATACTTTCCCCTGGAAGAATCAGAATGGAGCCAGAGTGATAAATACCTGCTGGGCGGGCAGATCGGTATTGATCACCGACCGGTTTACGGGTGGAAATACTCCCTGGCCGCCGCTTATTACAATTACTACAATGTCAGCGGGTCTCCGATCAGGAGTGTGAACAGGTCCCTGGACGATAACAGGGCGCTGGCCCGGATGGCTCCCAAATCCATGCAAAAGGGAAACACCACTTTTGATATGGACCAGACCACCAATCCGAACGGCACCACATATGGGCTGCTGTCTGATTTTGAACTGTTAAATATAACCGGGAAACTGGACAATTATCTGTTTTTCCCCATCCATGTCATGTTGTATGGGGACTGGGTTAAAAACCTGGGGTATGATTCAGATTCAATGGTGGCAAAAACGATAGGCTCTTCAAAAGCATACATTGAATCCATATCCGGTGATATTGGTTATCAGATCGGTCTGAAGGTC
Source organism: Pseudomonadota bacterium (assembly GCA_043827005.1). Taxonomy (GTDB): domain Bacteria; phylum Desulfobacterota; class Desulfobacteria; order Desulfobacterales; family Desulfobacteraceae; genus Desulfobacula. The sequence goes on from JBDRPM010000103.1 coordinate 8,128, forward strand.
GGATATCCCAAGCCCAGGCAAAGATGGGACTGGAATCTTTTTCTTGAATACCGGTATCTTGAAAGTGATGCTGTTCTGGATGCTTTTACCGATTCAGACTTTCATCTGGGAGGCACCAATTCCCAGGGATTCATTTTAGGCGGGGAACTCGGGATCTACGAAAATATATGGGTAACAGCCAAATGGATGAGTGCTGATGAAATTCAGGATATGCAAAGCACAACTAACTCCCAGTATGATGACCTTGCCGTGGATATATTGCAAATCAGTATCAATGCTGAATTTTGAGGGATGATGTCATGAATGGGAAAATATTAAACATACTAATGGTGGTTTTAATGCTGTCAGGGATAGCGTGTTCAGGCTACCTGTGGTACCAGAAGATGCAGAAGGACAAGCAGATTGTATCGCTTCACAAAGAGATTCAAATCGGCAATCAAAGATTTCAGGCTGCCCAGAAAAAATATAACCAGGAAAAAGCAGGGCTGAATACATGCATGCGGTTAAAACTGGGTGAAGAAAACCAGAACAGAAAGCTTCAAAAAGAAGTGAGTCTGTTGATGGCTGAAAAAGACGCATTTGTCTCTCAAACCCAGGCACTCAAACAACAATTTCAGGCAGAAACCGCTTCCATGGAAAAAAAGAACACGGACCTAAAAAAGCTCAAGGATGATCTGGATCAAAAGCACCGGGAACTGGCTGAAAAATATAGAACCGCTCTGGGAGAAAATCGGGAGCATACAGAACAGATCAGTGTGTTGGAATCAGAGAAACATAAACTTGAATCAATTTTAAATCAAACGGAAAAGAGCCTTGAAAGAAGCTTGAAGCATAACCAGCGATTGTGTGTGATCGCTGAAGAACTGACTGGAAAATACCGGGAAAAGGCTGGAAAGAATGCAGAACCGTTTACAAAGTTGAAAATGGTTGAGCTGGAACACCTGATTCAAGATTACATAAAACAGATTGACAAGGAAAAAATAATTGAGCAATGAAAACTCAATTTAAAAATGGAATTGTATTGGCTTTCATCAGTTTACTGTTTTTTACATTTACGGCCCAGGCTTCAGTAAAACTATCTGAAATTGAGTATGACCATGGTATTGTCAGCCTCACATCAGGCCGGTTTTCTTTGCTGGCGGTTTTAAAAAAACTGGCCAGCGTTGCAAAAATTGAAATATACATTACAGGTAAGTTTTCCGATTCTTCCAAGCAGATCGGGTTCGACAGGACTCCGATCCATGATGCGTTGTGTACATTGCTCAAAGGGTATAGTTTTGCTGTTATTTATTCGGATGATTCAGACACCCAGGGGCATATTTATCTGTATGGTGTCAATGGCACCCATGTTCCTGCAGAAAACAGCATTTCCTTAAAACAGGGGGAATCCGGGCAAATATCCGGATCACCTGTCAATGGCACGGCGCTTTTGCAAGATTATGATCCAAGCCAGGACAATGTGTCTCAGAATATGACACCTCTTGAACATAAAATTCAAAAGCTTGAAAAAGAGATTGAAAGCGGCAGGGCAGATGCATGGTACGAGTCCTGGGCCAAGATCAGGGACCCGAAATATGTCGCAAATCCACGGGATAAGCTTGTCCGGTACCAGAAGGAACTTCAAAAAAAACAGATGAAATAAGAGAACCTGTGTCTGTTTCATTCAATCGTATCTGATATTTTTAAACTATAAAAAAGAAAGGATTTATTATGTTTCAGAAAAAAACCCCCATTATCATGGTGGCTGTCGTTGCCACTTTTATTTTCAGCATGGCATTCACCTTATCGGCTGCCAGTTCCCAGGTAGGGTATATTGATCTTGCGCGTCTGGTTAAGGAATCCCAAATGGGCAAGGCAGCCATGTTGGATATAGAAAAGCTCAGACAGGAAAAAGAAAATTTGATTTCAGAAAAATTAAAGACAATCAATGGGATCAAACTTAATTTGGAAACCAATCAGGACAAGCTCAAGGATGACGATAAAAAAGACAAGATTGACGAGTTGAACACCCTTATTAAAGATTATAAGCGAATGGTGGATGATGCCAAGGAAGAGATTAAAAAAGAAGACAGGGCCATGGTTGTGCAGATTCTGAAAAAGGCGGACGGAGCGCTTCAGAAAGTTGCCAGAAAAAAGAAGTTTACCATGATTCTGAAAGATCCCAATGCAATCGGGTATATAGATCCAGACGTTGACATTACCGATGATGTTTTAACTGAACTGAATAAAAAATAACAGGCCTTTGATGCAACGCAGTAGATGAGTCAAAGGGCAAGTAATTTCGTTCACTTTATAATATTGCGGTCCTGCAAAAGAAAAGGGCGCCTTTGATTGATATATAAAGGGCGCCCTGTTCAAAACAGCATTATAAACGGGTCTGGGTTTTCCGAATACCGGACAGCATCAAGATCCCGGATCCTAAAAAAATGATACCGGCTGGAACCGGCACTGGAAGGGCTGGAGGGGCTGCCAACGGGTTCATGATAACCGAACCGTCTGAGAAAATTCTGACAACACTTTGGTAATCGGTCCCAATTCCTGCTTCCAGGCCATTTTGTGAGAATTTATAAAGATACATATCCACATGGTCATCACCTGTTGAAATCTTCCCAATTCCGTCATACCAGTTATCGTTATACCCGGCAAAAGAACCTTCCTCGTTTTTAGAAGCGTGCATTTGGCTGTCAAAAATAGTGGTATTGGAATTATGATATGTCGAAGTACTGCTGATGGAAAAGGTAGTGGCCAGATTATCCGCAGCATTTCTGAATGCTGTGGAATAGGCATAATTGTCGTAGGGAGCAAACTCATCGGTTGTTGCAAACCACTGGGTCCAACCTGCGCCCGGAGTTCTGCCATAAATTGCAATGTTAACGTCTGAAATGGAAAATGAATTTTTTACGGCCAGAACCTGATTATCCGAAATCATATCCATGCTTGAAAGGTCTCCTAAGTCAAGAGCAGTCAAGTTTGTGCCCTCATAAACAACAGCCGTCAATTTTCCGTTTTCAAAATAAGCTGCTGCATTGCCGGCAGCAGCCAAACAGAGCATCCCGATAAGCAATATTATCCATCGTTTTTTCATTTTAGTCTCCTGTTTATGGGTTTGGGTTATGATATCATTTGTATCTTATACAGGCTTATTATTAGGCAGTAATTAAGAATGTGTTAAATGTTGGAGACTGGAGCGTTCCTCACTATTTGGCAAATCCTCTTTCCAGATGGCTATCCACATATCTTGCCAGGATTTCAGCAGTTTGTGAGGGCGGCCTTACCGTCATATAATGGTCTATGATGGCATGGGCAAGTTCATGGGCAAGCATGCCTTCGTGAAGGTCCCGGACATTGAGAAAAACCGTGTTGTTTTTGAAACTGTACCAGGCCCTTAGATTGCATTCTCCCGGATAAAGGCTTTCATAGGCTTTATTTAAATCAGAGGGTCCGGAATACAGGTGAATATGAACCGGACTGAATCGCTTTTTCATGTCAAGAATTTCCTGAGCCCTCATAAACACGGCATCCACTTTTTGGGCAATCAGCTCCCCGGATCGGCTATCAGTGATGTGAATTCCCTGCCCTGTATTTTGCCTTTCGGATGGTCCAAACTTGATCGCTTTGTTAAATCGGGCAAGATCATTGCGGGTTTTATACTTGATCAAGGTATAATCTGTTTGAATGATATACCAGGGCTCAATCTCCATGAGTCCTTCTCCGGATGCAGGCGGGCAGTGCAGGGTGTGAAGTGAAATCAAAAGGAAGATTGCGAATAATTTTTTAAAGATTCCGTGCATTAAGGCCTTTTGAGTGTGCTATTTGTTGAAAACAAAGCTTTCCTGGATCTGGGTTCGCAAACGGGAGATTTCATTCTCAACAGACTTTCCTTCAGCTTCCAGTGACTGGATTTTGGCAAGCTTTCCATCTATATAGGCAACTTTGGTGTACATGGATTGGATCATTTGATTCAAAACAACGGCCATACTCTGAAGCTGGTCTTTTTTACGAAGGTTGATCTGTACTGTCAAATCACCGGAAGCGGCCCGCTTGATATCTTTTTCAAAACGGAACAAAGGACCGGCAATTTTATGCGAAATATACAGCAGGACAACAATGGCAAAAAAAGAAATCAGCCCTGATGTAACAAGATTTGTGAGGATAACGGCAGGCAGGATGGCATCGCCTGTACTTTGAATTTCAAGCCTGGAGTTGGTATAGGATGACGTCAGGGTATCCTGGGAAAATACAAACAATAAGGTTGTGGATAACAAAATACCTGCCAAAAGGATCAAGCAGAATTTTAAAATAAAGCTTACCTGGAATTGTTTTTTGACAAAATACTGACTTCGTTTATAGGGTGTGGTTTTAGTCATATTGAATCCTTTTATCTCTACAAGAATTGCTTATTGATTTGGATCGTTGCCTTGTTTTTAAGCTCATTGATCCATTGTTCCAGCATTTGTGTCTGTTTTTCATTCTTTAGTTGTCCGGCAATGTCCGGTTCAATCTGATCAAGAGGAAGAAGCGCTTCCTTTGATGCTTGAAGCCCGGTATAATAGTCTTGTATCTCTTTATCGGTAACCGTGGTTTTTTGACTGATTTCTTTTATTTTTTCTTCCATAAGGTTTTTAATAAGGGTTGCCTCCCAATATTTTTCAATGGCATTCATAAAAGTCCGGGTTCTTTCCAGACCAAGATGGGTCGCTTCCTGAATCAGAAGTTCTTTCTGGATCAGGGTGTCTAAAAATTTTGATCTGGCTTCAGCACTTGTTTTATACTGAAGGGTATAGTCCATTTCCCGGGCCAGTTTTGACTCATATTCATCCAAGGTAAGGCTATGCCCATTGATTGTGGCAATAATTTTATCTTTGGCGTCAGGTTTATCTGCTAAGCATCCTGTTATTGTGAAAGTCAGGATATAACCGGTACAGGCAATGACCAGCATTTTTTTGAATCCAGGTATCATACAAATCTCCCGGGTGTATTAGGGTTTGGGTGAGTTAATTCTAATTTTGTACTCAACGCCGTTTAAAAGGTCAAGATAGGAATGTGTTAGGGTTCACTCAAAAATAAATTACCAATTTTGGGAGTCGAATCGCCTGGCCTGCAAGGCCCGGAAAAAATTAACAAAGATCTCACAATTAACCAAGGCGATTTTGTTTCATACCGTCCAAGATATGGCAGTCTGTATTTTAACGAGCCACTAACACAGGCTTAATTAAGGCCTAACAAGACTCAAGCTAAGATGCCCTACTATTTTTTATATGAAAGAATTTGCCAAACTTATGAATTCTTTCATGCTTTGTTGTGGGCAGGCAAGGGTAAAATACCAGGGCGGCCCATGGCCGTTATTCAGATATTAAAAAAGAGCGGTTAAAGGGGTTGAAGATAGATGGCAAAAAAAAAAGTTAAAGGGTTCGGCAATCAGGCAGGTTTTTCATTTATCGAACTTATGGTCGTGGTGGTGATTTTGGGAATCCTGGCCAGTGCCATTATCCCGCGCTATATGGATAAAACAGATAAGGCCAAGGCTGTAAAGGCAAAAGTGGATGTCAGTGCCATTGAAACCAGTCTGAAAATGTACAAACTGGACAATGGAATTTATCCAAGCACGGAACAAGGCCTTCTGGCTTTAGTTGAAAAGCCGACAACCGATCCCATACCCCGGAACTGGAGTGAAAAAGGGTATTTTGAAAAGGGCAATATACTAAAAGATCCCTGGGGGAATGAATATATGTATTTATTCCCTGGTATTCATAACGATTATGACATCATTTCCTATGGGGCAGACGCTGCCCCGGGCGGAGAAGGAATCAATAAAGATATCACAAGCTGGGATCATGAATAGCAAAGGCCATGAATCCGGGTTCACGTTTATTGAGATGGTGGTTGTCATCAGTATTATTTCTATTTTACTGTCATTTTCAATCCCCTTGTTCCGGGACGTAAGTCTTTTTTCAGGTAATTCAGAGAGGGTATCAAAACTTGTTTTTCTGATTCAGTCTTTAAAACAAAAAGCAGTGGCACAGAATCTGGATTTTTTTTTGAATATTGATATCCATTCGGGCCTTGTCTGGGTAACCCATACGTCAATGGATGAAGGCGCTCTTGCAAACGCAGAACACCAGGCCATGTCTTTTGAAGGAGATATCAGACTTTTGAATCTGGAGTTTCCTGGGGGTGGCAAACCTGACAAGCGGTATTATACACTTTGTTTCAGGCAACAGGGATATTCGGACAGGGCGCTCATTCACCTGAGAGAAGGGTCAGAAGAGGTTACGCTGGCCATCAGGGCCTTTCTTACGGAAGTTGAATGGTTTGATCGGTATGTTTCCTATGATGATTGCATATAAGGCAGAATCAGAAGGCTTCACCCTGATTGAAGTGATGGTTTCAATGACCATTATTGCCATTGTCATGGTTTCCTTGTTCAGGATGCAGTCCGGTGCCATTGATCTTGCCGGAGCAGACCGATTTCAGAATATCACAGTGTTTCTGGCAAAAAAGAAACTGGCCCAGATTGAACCGGTTTTTGGTGAAAAAACAGAGGAAACAGGAAGGTTTGAGGAACCCAATAGCGATTACCAGTGGTCATATATGGTAACGGATGTTGATTTTCAAGAATCCCGGATAGTTCTGAACAAGGATTCAGGCCAGTTCAAAAAAATTGAGGTTGAAATAAGAGAACACCAGGGAAGCCGTGCATATCACGTTACCACATTTCGATATGTTGCCGGAAAATAACATGGGACGGAAAGGATTTACCTTAATGGAAGTGATGGTTGCCATTGTTGTTTTTTCAATTATCATGCTTGTAGTGTTCTCATCCTTCCATGCCTTTATATCATCTGCAGATTCTATTAAAAGCAGTATTAATGAATATGAAAGGGTAAGGGTCGCCTTAGAGAGAATGTGTGAGGATATGAAATTGATCCACATGGTTCAGCCACCAAGATACATGATTCCGGAGTTTGATGCGCCACCCGATCCCTTTGGCATGGCAGGGTCACAAACAAGTGTTGGCGGCAGTCTGTTTTCCAGGGTGGCATTCGCTTCTCTCGCCCGTGTGATTTTGGACAGCAAGGCAGTCAGACACATATCAACAATAATTTATTATGTCAGGCAAAATCAGGATAACAGCTTTGATCTTTGCCGTTCGGATCAACTGCCTGGAATTGCAGAACAGGTCAATCCATGCCGTGATCCCATACTGCTGAAAAATATTCAGGTGTTCCAAATCAATTATGTTGATGCACAGGGCAATACAAAAAATAACTGGGACTCTGATTCATCTGATGTTGATTATGCAATGCCCGTAAGGCTTGATATCAGACTTAAACTTGCAGGCAATGATACGGCCGGGGTATTTGAAACAGCGGTTTTTCTTCCTGTCAACAGGGGGCCGCTTGAATAGCATGATCCAAAATGAGAGAGGAGTCGCATTGATTGTCACTTTGGGTGTTGTGGCCATCCTGCTGGTGGTTGCCATGCAGATTGCCAATTTGACAGGTAATGCAGCAATTCAAACCATTGCAAAAAATGAACAGGTTGCTGTGGAAGAGATGGCCATGTCAGGTATTCATCTTGCCATGCTGATCCTTGCTCAGGATGCAGCAGCCAATGATACAGATTCGTTGCAGGAGATCTGGGCTGATCCAGATAAAATCCAGCAGGCAGTTAAAGATCTGGGGTTTGAATTCGGTACGCTGGAGCTTGTGATTTCAGATGAACTGGGGAAAATTCAATTGAATGCATTGCTGAAACGGTTTCCGGGCAATGAGATGAATATGGATCAGCAGGTTTTGTTTGAACGCTTTTTACACTTGGCTGCCGCCAAAGAAAAACCAGACCATGCCGGAGAACCGGTTGAGATACTGAATGCGGTTAAAGACTGGCTGGATTCAAATGATGACGATGCCGTCACCGGGCTTTCCGGTGCTGAATCAAACTATTATCAAAGTCTTGATCCGCCCCGTCGCTGCGCCAATGGTCCGTTTGATCATGTGGAAGAACTGTTGAATGTCAAAGGGATTGTAAAGGGGGCTTTAACAGACAAAGACAACAGCCCTCTTGATTTTGGAAAGGTCTTTACGGTTTACGGGTTGGGGGGAGAGAAAAAAGAGCAGGGACGGTATGGTTATCCAGGAAAGATTAATATTAATACAGCGCCCCTTCCCGTCATTGCAGCACTGCTGCCCGAGGGAAGAGAACACCAGGCAAAGGATCTGGCAGAATTCAGGGTTGAAAAACCAGAACAGGACCAAAATTATACCCATATTCTTGAAAAAGGCTGGTGTGAAAAGGTTATTGAATTCTCTGAAAAGGAAAAAACAGCCTTTGACCGGAAGATAAGGTATTCAAGCGACATTTTCAGGGCAGCGTGCTTTGCTGGGAAAAACAGCGTGCAAGTCCATCTTTGGGCTGTGATCAAACGGGAACAACAAAAAGAATCCAAAAAATGGATCTGCCGGATTCTTCAACTGGAAAAAGTTTAGGCCATGACTGGAAAATTTTTAATCATCGATGTGGGTGATAACAGTATCAGGGCTTATTCTATAGGAGAGTCCCTTAAAAAAAGATCATTGGAAGACCTTTTCAGGGTGCTGTTCAAAGAGCTGCCGGAACCAGAAGAAAATGAAACGCTTTTTGATGCCGCCCTTGAGTTGATGTCCCGCGAGGTTGAGATCAGCGCCTTTTCAGATGTGGTGGTGTTGTTGCCATCTAATTTGTTTTTTTACCGGACGACGCAATTGCCGTTCAAAACAAAAACCAGGGTGCAGCAGGTACTTCCTTTAGAATTAAGGTCAACGTTTCCCAATGAGAATGATGCCTGCCTTATCGAGTTTTTTATCCTGAACCTGCCTGTTGATAGAGGGTTGAATTCTGTTTTTTCGGCTTCAATTATAGAATCTGAAATCAAACAATATTATGACAGCCTTATGAAACTGGGCGTCAAGCCCGCAATTGTCGCTCCGAAAGGGGTTGCCATGGCTGCCTGTTTTTTGAAGATGAGAACGGAAAAAGGCAATTTTATTTTTCTGGATGCGGCTGATGATGAAATTACGGCAATCCTGGTCATTGACCGACAGCCTGCACTGATCAGAACCTTTGCACAAAACAGCAGAACACCTGCGACATTGCCGGATGAAGTGAACCGGATGATACTGGGTTTCAGGCAGCGGACAGGCCTTGATACGGGTTTTGATATTTTTGTTTCAGGCCCGGATATCAGTGCTTCATCATTTGAAGCGCTTTATCAGGCCCTGGAAAAGACATCAGCCTGTCAGGCTGGTCAAAATTCTGGCAGCCTGGCTGTTACCGAGGGTTTGAATCCAGGGTTCACCACAGAAAAGATTGACCGGCAAGGGTTGTTGTCCATGCTGAGTCCGAACCGGAAAATGCAGGGTTTGTTCAATTTCAGTAAGGGCTGTTATGGATCTGATTCTTTTTTTAAAGCCCATGCAAAAGAGATGATCTCAAGCAGTATTCTGGCAACGTTAGTGTTTGTTTTTTTTATGGTGAGCACATACGCCCAGATCCAGGACCTTGAAATAAAGAGAACCCAAAAAAAGCAAATTGTATCGTCCATTTTTACCCAGACTTTTCCCGGAAAAAAAGTCGGGAATGTCGATCCGTTGCTGCTCATGCAGTCCCTTGTAAAACAGGCGACACAGAGCAGGGGAACGATGAAGCCCAGTGATACCGTGTTGAACCATAAAGGCATCAATGCTGTTATGACGTTGTTTGAGCTTTCAAAGCAGATACCCGGTTCCATAGATGTGGAATTGTCCAGATTGATGCTGGACAGTGAACGATTAATATTAAGCGGCTCAACTCAGAATTTTAATATGGTGGATCAGCTTAAGGGGTTTATTGAAAAATCCGTGTTGTTTAAAAAAGTGGATATCAGTAGCGCTGCAGCCGGCAAAAACGACGGCAGGGTGGAATTTAAGTTTATAGTAGAGATATGACAATGGTTGAATTATCCGGACGGGATAAAAATATGTTGATGGCTGGCGCTGTTTTCCTGGTTGTCTTTTGTGTGGTTCAGTTTATTTACTTTCCAGCGGTTGATAAACAAAAATCTTTGAAAAGGACACTGATGGCTCAGGATGCAGCCATTGATCAGATGAGAAAACTTCAAAAAACATTTCAGGACATTTCCATTGAGATGGATCAGCAAAAAATCGGGCTGGGGAAAAGACAGAAAAATTTTACCTTGTTTTCTTTTCTGGACCTCCAGGCGGAAAAAAGCGGGGTAAAGAAAAATGTAGCCTATATGAAACCTTCGACCCAGGACATTGAAAAAAATGACTACACAATTTCAAAGGTAAAAGTCAAGCTCGAGAATGTGTATCTGCGCGGTATGATGGATTTTCTTTCCCGGATTGAAGCATCACCGGATGGGGTTATTGTCACGTCATTGTCTCTGTCTAAAACCGGGAAAGAAGGGGATAAACTGGATGCGGTACTGGATACTCAGACCCTGATTCTGAAGGAAGCATCCTGAATATGAAACTCAAATTGACGGTGTTATATGGTGTTTTTTTTGTGGTGGCCATTGTGTTTTTTACCATTGTGCTTTTTCCGGAAAAACAGGCGGCAGTCTTGTGTTCTAATTTTTTTAATCAGACATTTTCTACAGTCCGTTGTAACATCGGCTCGGCCCGGTTGAAATTTCCAGCAGGTCTGGAACTTACGGACACGGAATGGACAGGATTTGATTCCATACACATTAAGCCGGAAAAGATGATCCTTGGGGTTTTGCTGCCATCTGTTTTCAAGCCCGTGAAAGATATGACATTCAGTGCTGATATCAACCATGGAAAAGCAAAGGGACTGATCCGGCAGATTCGTTTCTCCCATCATGATTTTTCCTCCCTGTCTATATCGTTTTCCAATGTGCAGATCGCAGATTTCTCCTTTCAGACCGAGCAATATCCAATCAAAGTCTCCTGTGATGCAGGCGGGCAATTCGAATACCTTAAGAAATCCAATTCATCAACGGGCAACATCGTGTTCTTGAATTTTACAGCCGACCTGCCGGATATGCCTGGGGTCAGCAGAATAGGGATGAAAAAGCTTGTGTTTAACCGGGTGGAACTGGAATTTGCTACGGAAAATGAAAAGATTGTCATCTCCAAATGTTCAGCCCGGGGACCGGAGATGAATGTGGACCTGGAAGGAACTTTGGTGTTAGGGGAACCTTCAACCATGGGCCTTAAAGGCTATATCCGCCCCAATCCTTCCTTTGTTTCAAAACTCAGTGCCATGGCATCTGTAACCGATCTTTTCCAGGATTCAAAGGGCAAAGGCATTCCCGTCAGCATATCCGGTACGATCCATAATCCTGTGATAAGGTTCAAGTAAGCCTATGAAATATATGTTTGTCATCATAAATTGCATCCTCTTGACCCTGGCAGCTTGTCTGCTGGTCCAGACCACCTATCAAAAGATCGGTGTTTATGGCGTTTCCCAGCCGCAGGAGGCAGCCGGGGCATCTTCGACCGCAGACGTGGACAAAAAAATGATACAAGGCAAGTCTTTCCAACAGCAATACAGCATTATCGGATCAAGGAATTTATTTGGTGTATTGACAGAAGATAAAACAACAGGGGCGGCAGCATCAGCAAACACGGCAAAATCAGCGAAGACCGTTAAAATTACACCACTAAAATTAAACCTGCAAGGGACGGTTATGGGTTTTTCGCAGGCCCATGCAGTGATTGAAGATCAAAAGACAAAACAACAAGATCTGTATATGGTCGGTGACAGTATTCAAGGCGCCTACCTCAAAGCCGTGTACAAAGACTGTGTGATTCTGGAATATAACGGAGAGGAACAGCGTCTGGAAATGACTGTTGAAGGTAAAACCTATACCGGTAATGTGCCGGAATTTCCATCTGTTTCAAATCCGCAACCGGATGAAACCGACCGGTCTGCAGCCCCTGAATTAGCAAACCAGGCAAGGTTCAAGATGCATTCTTCCGATAACCAGCCAGACGGCCTTCTCATCTATGGGATAAAACCCGACTCTGTTTTCAGCAGAATGGGATTATTGAACAATGATATTATCCAAGAGATAAACAACAGCCCTGTTCAGGTGATTGAAGAAGCGTTAACTCTCTTTCAGGCAATGGCAAACGAAAATACAGGTCAGATCTTCATCAGCAGGGGAGGGCAGGAAAAAACAATTGTTTACCAGGTTAATCAGGGTAATGAAGAATAAATTAAGGAGGTTAGGAATGTTGTCAGGTCACGGGAAACGGTTTAAGTCAATACAGATCTGTATGGGCCTGGGGATTGCCCTCATGTTTTTTGCATCTGTATGTCTTGCTGACCCAATTGTAGAACCAATCGTTAATAAGTCTGATTATGTGTCCTTTGATTTCAATAATGTGGATATAAATGTGTTGATCAAGTTTATCAGCAAATTAACCCATAAAAATTTTGTTGTGGACAACAAGGTTAAAGGAAGTGTCACTATTATTTCTCCGACCAAGATCTCCATTCCAGATGCGTATAAGGTATTTCTCTCTGTGCTGGATATCCATGGTTATACCACAGTGGAGTCAGGCAGTGTCATCAAGGTGGTGCCAGTAGCAGATGCCCGGTCAGATAATGTGGATACCCGACTTTCAGCCGGTATGGAAAATTTAGCTGATCAAATTGTTACCCGGATTATCCCTTTACAATATGCCAATTCCGATGAGCTGAAAACATTGTTGATGCCTTTGGTTTCAAAGGGCAATATTATCCAGTCTTACGGGGACACCAACATGCTGATCGTTACTGCCACTTTGTCCAGTATTGAACGTCTGGTCAAAATTATAGACACCATTGATATTGAAAGCATTGGACAAAAAATTACAGTATTGCCGATAAAGTATGCCGATGCGGTCAAATTGGTTCAGAGCCTGTCAACCATTTACAGTGCCCGGGTAAAGAATTCCAAAACCAAGAAGGATTTGGAGTTGACAATAAAGCTTGTTGCCGACGAAAGAACAAATTCAATGATTCTTCTGGCAAGTGACCTGGAAAGTCAGCGAATCAGCCACCTGGTGGATATTCTGGATAAACAGGCGCCCAAGGGAGAAGAAAAAATCCGGGTTTATTATCTTGAGCATGCAAAGGCAGAAGATATGGCCAAAGTCCTCCAGGACATACCAGCAAAGGACAGCACAAAAACCCAAGGCGAGAAAAAAGCACCGCTCTTATCCGAAGAAATTAAGATAACAGCAGACAGGGAAACCAACAGCCTTTTGATTATAGCGAACAAGGAGGATTATCCCATACTTGAAGAGGTGATTCATCAACTCGATATCCCCAGGGCCATGGTCTATATTGAGTGCCTGATCATGGAGGTGAACGCAGACAAGGGATTGAATATTGGGACGGAGTGGCGGTTATCGGAAGGGTTTGGCAATGACTCCGGCGTGGTCTTTGGCGGGTTTGGTGCAACCGGGGATTCCGGGTTTGCCAATTCCAGTTCTGCTGCCTCCAGTGGATCACTTTCAAAAGGATTTTCCCTGGGGGTTCTAGGCAAGCAGATCAGTATCGGCGGTGTCACATTCCCGTCCCTTCAGGCAGTGATTCAAGCTTACCAGAGTGATAAAGATGTGCAGATTCTGTCAACCCCCCAGATTCTGACCACTGAAAATAAGGAAGCAACCATTACGATAGGGAAGAATGTGCCTTACCAGACCCGTTCGGCAGCAGACTCAGGGACGGAAACCTATAGTTCTTATGAATACAAGGATGTGGGGATTACCCTTAAAATAACACCGTCCATCAGCAAAGACCGGCTGGTTCGCCTTGATGTTTATCAGGAGGTCACCCGGCTGGATTTAGCAAGCACCACCAATTCAGATCGCCCCACAACCCTGAAACGCCAGATCCAGACCTCTATTATTGTTGAAGATAACAATACAGTGGTAATTGGCGGACTGATTGATGAAAGTCTGAGCAAAACCGTGGGGCAGGTGCCATGTCTGGGAGGGATTCCTTTTCTAGGGTATTTATTTAAGAACGAATCCTCAGGCAGCGAAAGAACCAATCTTTATGTTTTTTTAACCCCCAGGGTTGTCAAAAGTTCCATGGAGGCAAAAACACTTTACCAGGAAAAAACCATGGAGATTCAAGAACTTAAGAAAGAAGAAATAAAATTATATGGTGATCATGATTTCCAGAAGGGCCTGTTGCTGGATTAGGAAGGATGAAGGGTATGATTGAGAATTTTTTGGATGTGCTTTCAAAAGATATCACGCTGACAAGTGAAAATAAAGACAGGGTCAGGGCAGTGTGTGCCAGAGATAAAAGCCGATTTATGGAAATGGTATGTGATACCCGGCTTGTCTCTGAAATCCAGGCATTAAAAGCACTGGGCGTTTTGTATGGTCTTTTTGTCATGGAAGAACTTGGAATGGAAAGCCTTAAGAATGACTTTACCCATCATGTTTCCAGAAAATTTTTAAAAACATATTGTATGGTCCCGTTGATCAACGACAGTCGGGAAGGAATGATCGCCATTAATGATCCATCGGATTTAAGCGCAGTGGATGATCTGTTGAAACTGACAGGTTTGAAAAAGGCATATTCCCTTGTGCTGGCCCCGAAAAATCAGATTTTATTGATTATCAACATGCTTTATGACCATGCGGATGGAAATGTCCAGCAGCTGGTTGATGATATGGAAGAGGATGATTCTCTGGTGATCGAGGATATCGAGCAGACAGCCGATCTCCTGGATGATTCCAGTGACGCACCCGTCATCCGCCTGGTAAACCAGATGATTTCCCAAGCAGTCAAAGCTGGCGCCAGTGATGTCCATATTGAACCGTTCCAGGAAATTTTGAAGGTGAGATACCGGATTGACGGGATTATGTATGATCTGATGACACCACCCAAGATGTTTCAGTCCGCCCTGGTCTCCAGGATCAAGGTCATGGCAAAGATGAATATTGCTGAAAAAAGGGTGCCCCAGGACGGCAGGGCCCAGGTTCGACTCGGAAATCAGGAAATTGATCTTCGGATTTCAACTGTTCCCACAACCTATGGTGAACGCCTGGTCATGCGCCTTTTAAATAAATCCGGCTCTTTTATGAGTATTCTTGAATTCGGGTTGTCCAAAGAAAATGAAGCCCTGTTCCATCAGATTATCCGGCAGAACCACGGGATCGTCCTGGTGACCGGACCCACGGGAAGTGGTAAAACCACAACACTGTATGCCGGGCTTTCAGAAATCAACACTCCGGACAAAACCATTATCACCATTGAGGACCCGGTGGAATATAACCTGGAAGGCATTGGTCAGATCCAGGTGAATCAGAAAACCGGGGTGACCTTTGCAAAGGGGTTGCGATCCATTGTCCGGCAGGATCCGGATATTATCCTGATCGGTGAAATCAGGGATGTCGAGACAGCAGAAATTGCGATCCAGTCTGCCCTGACCGGGCATCTTGTTTTTTCCACCCTGCACACCAATGATGCCGCTGGTGCGGTTACACGGTTAGTGGATCTGGGGGTGGAACCCTACCTGATTTCTTCATCTGTCAATCACGTGATTGCCCAGAGGCTTGTAAGGGTTTTATGCCAGCACTGCAAAGAAAAATATATCCTTTGTGAATCCGATATCCAAAGTATTGCCAGTATGGGGGATGTATTTGCGGGCCAACAGGTTTTCAAACCCAAGGGGTGTTCCCGGTGCTTTGACACCGGCTATTCCGGTCGGCAGGCCATAGTGGAAATTCTGACGCTGGATGATGCCATGAAAAGCCTGATCCTTCAGACTTCAGATTCAAACCGGATCAGGGATGCTGCATTGGCAAAAGGCATGATAACCCTTCGCCGGGATGGGATGAAAAAGGTGATGGCCGGGATCACATCCATCCGGGAAGTCCTTCGTGTCACCCAGGAATAGAAAAAAGGATCTTCCAACAGTTCCTAGTGGATCAGTTCGTTGATTTCAAAGATAGGCAGACAGATCGCCAGGATGATGAAGCCGATCACAACTCCCATGATCAGAATGATAACCGGTTCGACAATGGATGTTGCCGCAGCCACGGCATTTTGAACATCGCGTTCAAAGAGTTCGGCTGATTTTTCAAGCATTTTTTTCATTTCACCGCTTTTTTCACCCACTTTGATCATCTGGGTGGCAAGATTGGGGAATGCACTGCTTTTTTCAAGAACCCCGCCAAGGGTGCCACCCTGCTCAACTGCATCAGCTGCTTTTTTTACAAGGTCGGAAATGACCCGGTTCCCGGAAATACTTTGGGTGATCTTAAGTGCCGTCAACATGGGCACCCCGTTTTCAAGCAATGACCCCAATGTTCTGGAAAATCTTGCGGCCATCATTTTTTTTGTCAGTTTGCCGGTGATTGGAATTGCAATGATTATTTTATCAATAATGAGAGCCCCCTTGTCTGTTTTCCGTATAAAATGAAAGCAGAGAAAAATCAGAACAGGCATCAGCATCACAAGCCACCAAAAGGATTTCAAAAAAGCGCTGATATTGAGCAGAACCTGTGTGGGCATGGGCAAGGAATGGTTCATGTCTGTAAATATTTTTGTGATACCCGGCACAATATAGGTCAACAAAAACAGCAATACCAAACAGCCGATTGCGGCCATCATCACCGGGTAGGCAAGGGATGCTTTGATCTGTTTTTGTGTGTCCTCTTTTTTTTCATTAAAGTCGGCAAGTCGTTCCAGCACAATTTCAAGTGTGCCTGACGATTCTCCAGCACTGACCATATTGACAAAAACAGGAGAAAACGCCTGGGGGTGGGCCAAAAGAGCATCAGCAAAACTGTTTCCCTCTTCAATGGCATCTTTTATCCTTGAAAGAACCCGTTGAAAGGCTTTTGAATCTGTCTGGGGAACGAGCGTGGCAATTGCCTTTACAAGAGGGAATCCGGCAGACAAAAGGGTTGACAACTGCCGGGTAATCATGGTGACTTCCGATGATTTTATGGATGAAAAAAAATCAGGAACCGTTCCTTTTTTCCAGATGGAACCTGCAGCATCTTGAACCCCACTTGAAATGGATTGCTCAAGCCGGTTCAGTGAAATTGGAAAAATACTCTGGGTTTTAAGCTTTTGCTGCCCTGCAGAAAAACTTTCAGCATCAATTATGCCGGCAATCTTTTTCCCTTTGGCGTTCAGTGCCGTATATTCAAAAACAGTCATCACAATCCCTTGCTTTATTTTTTAAACCATTATCCAGCTTTGAAATTGCAATTATACATTATTTTGTGTTTGTTAAGGTTAGAATATGGTTAAATTTAGTTGTGGGTTCATCTGTTTAACCGGTCATTGGGTGTATCAAATACCTCGATTGTGGTTTGTTTGAATACCTCCTGCCGGATTCGCATGGATCGAGACCTGGCATGCTGGACACTTTCCCACAATCGGTTTTTATCCAGCAGAATAACCGGGGACAGTGGATTTTGGTGCAGTTTCATTGAGGTGATTGAAATGGACAGTTCTTCAGCAAAAGGCAAACCAGTACCTGACTCTGTCAAACCGGATCTTGCCATCGGGCTCCATGAAGCAGCCATGGTATGAGTTATTTGAATCATAGACCTTGTGCGATCCATAAAAATTTATAGACTCTCAGGTTTCGGAGCAGAAATTCAGATTCTCTTAATTTTCTAATCAAAAAATCATCATCCAATAACACTCTATAAACATTCGTATTGTATTGAAACAAAAACGCTTAAAGAGTCAAGATATCATTCAAAAATTGTTTAACATCAAAATAGGAAGCTGAATCATGAGACCTAAAGTGAATTTTTTCATCATCATTGGTTTGCTCGTGGGAATGATTAATAGTTCTGCCTTTTCAATAACTCTTAGTTCTGGAAATGGATTGATTACTTCGAAACCAGGTGTCATATTAACGATTGGGAGTGGTATAAGAGCCACAGATTCTTTTATTGATTTGGATCCCACATTATCGCTCGGTGACATTGTAGTATTAGGTGATATTCTTTTAGGTGATCCGCCTCATTTTGATGAGTTAAGCGGGATCGAAAATGTATTAGATAATACAGATCCTCATAATGTTAACTATTTTAATGTGACCGGCAACCTCTTTATCGATTATTCAGCTGTCTCAAGTAGCACAGCGATTATAGACCCAGGGCCTGATAGGTTTTATAACTTTTTTTCGAATAACATTTTTATTGGTGTCAACCTTGATGACATAAATGACAATCCGTATAATTTGTTTGAGATTGTAGAACAGCCTTTAAACCTGGATTTAACCGGCAATTTTTTGGTTTATTCGAAATCAAAAATAGAAAGCACAACCATTACGGCCTCGGGTAATATTTATATTGGTGATTTTTCCCATCTTACACCTGTTCCCAATCCGTCATCAATAATTCTTCTATCCTTTGGTCTATTTTTTCTATGTCTTGCCCGTTTCAAAAAAATAATCCGTCGCCTTTAAAGAATGTGAAAGGCCAATCTATCCTGATTCAACAATGAGGCTATTGATTTTTAAATCCTTTTTAACGAACCATAATATTTATCTATGGTTACCAGAGTGACGGACCCACTGGGCAATATCAAAGAAACCCTTTATGACATGAACGGAAAAGTCCACCAGGAAAAGATCCACCACAAACGACCAGGGGGCGGCTTATACGTCCGCACCTATGTGACCTATACCCATGACAACATCGGCAATATCCTGACCGCAACAGATGCGTCAGGAACCATCCTCTATGATTATGATGCCCTGTACCGTTTGACCAATGTCTATTATCCGGGTCACGATAATCCAAATAATCTAAGTTATACCTACGATGCCGTGGGCAACCGAAAGACC
>JBDRPM010000104.1:0-4821 GCA_043827005.1 Pseudomonadota bacterium
GCTTCCGCCTTGCAGGACACTAACCTTTTGGATTTTTACCTTTTTACCTTTTGGCACAAGGGCGGCACTGTCTGACGGCAGCAGGGAGCTAAGCCGCAGGCAAGCACCTGCTGACAGGCTGACAGCGCTGCCCGGCCGTGAAAAATAAGGCAGTTTTTTTTAAGGGAGCACAAAAAATTACAAATGAAGCGTAAACAAAAAATATACTTGAGGACCAACCAATGAAACTCTGTCCGGTATGCACCACCCAGAATCAGGACGCAGCAGCAACGTGTGAAAATCCGGACTGTCAGTATGGTTTTGACTCCTCCATGAACAGCCAGAAAACCGAGCTGTTTGAAAAACAGCAGGTCTTTTTTTCTGACGGCAGTTTCATTGCCGAGCGCTATGAAATTATAAAGGAACTTGGCCGGGGCGGTATGGGAGTGGTGTATCTGGTCAAGGACAGCAAGCTGCGGGGTCGGGAAGTGGCCCTTAAAATGACCCATCCGGAACTTATCTCCCATGATGAGGCTCGGCAGCGGTTCATTGATGAAGTCCTTTTGTGTCTTGATCTGCACCATCCCAATATCGTGATAGTCTATCCTCTGGAGGAATGGAACAATAGTTTGTTTTTTACCATGGAGTATATCCCTGGCCAAAGCCTTCGGGCCCTTATGGCTGAGAAAATACAAACCAATATTGTTTTTACTTTGGAAGAAGCCATCCAGGTTGTAAATCCAATACTGGATGCACTGGTCTATGCCCATAAAACCACCATTCATCGGGATATCAAGCCTGAGAATATTATGATCCAGGGTGACTTTCCTGATATCCAGGTCAAAGTGCTTGATTTCGGGATTGCCAAGGTGTTGTCTGCATCCAGGTTCACCCGGACCGCCCAGTCCATGGGCACGGCCTATTATATGTCGCCCGAGCAGATGAAGGGGGCAAAGCATATTGATCACCGGTCTGATCTTTATTCTGTGGGCATGATCCTGTATGAAATGTTGACCGGTGAAATAGCCGCTGGTTTGTTTTCTTTACCCAGCCAATTGGTCAAGGATTTACCGAAACAAACAGATGAGTTATTCACCAAAACATTAAACCCAAAACCGGAAGGGAGATATAAGACTGCCGGGCAAATGAAAACAGCCCTGTCACAAGTGCCTTTAACAAAAATCGGCAATACAGCCTCCCAGATAGATCCAGTCAGAGTAATTCAGACACAAAACCAGGAACTCACAAAACCAGCCGTCACTCCAAAGACTGAACCAACACCAGATTCGGCCATAAAGAAAAAGCGCTTTCCCGTTTTGTTGTTGCTGGTGGTGGTTATCGCCGGTATTGTCGGTTTTATTGGATATCCCCATTTTCTAAACCGCCCGGATAAAATATCCTCAACAGGTATAATGGTGCAAAAAGAAACGATCCCTGTTTTAACGATCAATATCACTCCTGCCCAATCCGATGTTTATGTTGACGGTGCCCTTGCCGGAACCGCGCCTTTAGAAATCATGGATCTGCCATCCGGCACCCATAAAATCCGTGTATCAAAAAAGCGGTACAAAGAATATACAGAAGACATATTTATCCATAAAGACCAGCCAAAGATTATCGCAGCTACATTAATTCCCCTGCCATTCGGGGATTTAAAGGTGGATTCAATCCCTGAAGGTGCCACAGTATTTATTGACGGCACCCAAAAAGGAACCACCCCGTTTTTTATGGAAAATATTAAAGATGGTGAACATACAATCAAACTTGAAAAAGCAGACTATGATCCGGCCACCAGTCTGATTACCATTGAACCTTTAAAAGCAGCAGCACTGACAAAAAACCTGGTATACAGTTATGGGTCGTTACAGGTTAATACCTTACCAGACAAGGCTTTCATTTTTTTGGATAACATAAAACAAGGTATAACGCCGATTAATATTAAAAAAATTAAAAAAGGTCATCATACTTTGGTTCTATCCTTAAAAGGGTTTAAGTCGGCAACAAAAAAAGTCATTATCGAATCTGAACAAACCCAAACCCTGAATATATCGTTAGAAAAAATCACCTCACAACTTATTGTAGAAAAATTTCCTGCCACTGCCGATGTGAAAATTTTGAATATCAAGGAAAAATATTATAATGGGATAGCTCTTGATCCTGGGCGTTATGAAATTGAAGTGTCAGCCCCGGGGTATGTGACTCAGAAACAATGGGTCTCTTTGGCTGAAGATAAAGAGACGGTTATCCAGGTAAAACTGAAAGAAGAAAGTAAAACTTTTACTAACTCCCTTGGTATGACGTTTGTCTGGATTAAACCGGGGACATTCATTATGGGTAGTCCGATATCAGAGCTAATGAGAGAGGAGGGTGAAGATCAACACCCGGTGACTCTGACCCGTGGATATTACATGATGACCACCGAGGTGACCCAGGGCCAGTGGAAGGCCGTGATGGGGTATAATCCATCTTACTTTAAAGGAGATAGCCTGCCCGTAGAAACGATGTCTTGGGATGATGTGCAGATGTTTATAAAAAAAATGAACCAGAAGGACGACAAGGCCACTTATCGTCTTCCGACCGAGGCTGAATGGGAATATGCGGCTCGGGCAGGTACAACTACCGCCTTTGCTTTTGGTGACTGTTTGTCAATTGAACAAGCTAATTATAATGGAGGTTTTCCTATTGCCGGCTGCGATAACGGACAATTTAGGAAAAATACAATTTCCGTGGGAACTTTGGCTCCCAACTCTTGGGGCCTATATGATATGCATGGTAATGTCTATGAAATATGTCAGGATTGGTATGGTAAATATCCAAGTGGTCCTGTTATTGATCCACAAGGACCTTCGTCAGGCACTTATCGGGTAGGTCGTGGTGGTTGCTGGTACGTTGGGGCAAACAATTGTCGATCAGGAAATCGGGCCTCAAGAAAACCCGACTATAGTAGCAGCTACGTTGGGTTTCGCCTTGCAGGGCATTGATTTTTTGGCAAAAGGGCGGCATAGTCTGACGGCAGCAGGGAGCTAAGCCGCAGGCAAGCCCCTGCTGACAGGCTGACAGCGCTGCCCGGCAGTAAAAATAAAGCAGGTTTTTTGAAGACAGCGAGAATACATAATAGCAGCAAACAAAAAATAAACTTTAGGAAAAACAGATGAAACTTTGCCCGGTATGCACCACCCAGAATCAGGACACAGCAGCAACGTGTGAAAATCCGGACTGTCAGTATGGTTTTGACTCCTTTATGAACAGTCCGGGGACAAAATTGTTTGAAAAGCAGGTGGTTTCTTTTTCTGACGGCAGTTTTATTGCCGAACGCTATGAGATTGTAAAGGAACTTGGCCGGGGCGGTATGGGAGTGGTGTATCTGGTCAAGGACAGCAAGCTGCGGGGTCGGGAAGTGGCCCTTAAAATGACCCATCCGGAGCTGGTGTCCCATGGCGAAGCCCGGCAGCGGTTTGAAGACGAGGTTCTGCTCTGCCTGGATTTAAAACATGAAAATATTGTAACGGTCTATCCCATTGATGAGTGGGAGGGAATGCTCTATTTTACCATGGAATATATCCCGGGCCAGAGTCTACGGGATTTAATGCTGACACGGAAAGGAACCATCCCGCCCTTCAGTCTGGAAGAGTCCATTCAGGTGGTGAACCCGCTTCTGGATGCCCTGTCTTATGCTCACCAGACCACGATCCATCGGGATATTAAACCTGAGAACATCATGATCCAGGGAGAGTTTCCTGATATCCAGGTCAAAGTACTGGATTTCGGGATTGCCAAGGTCATGTCAGCTTCACAGTTTACCCGGACAAATCAGTCCATGGGTACGGCTTATTATATGTCGCCCGAGCAGATGCAGGGGGCAAAGCACATAGATCAACGGTCTGATTTATATTCTGTGGGCATGGTCTTGTATGAATTATTGACCGCTGAAATTGCAGCAGGCAGGTTTAAACTGCCGGGTGAGCTGATCAAAGGTATTCCTGAATCAATAGATATTCTGATCGACAAAACATTGAGCCCAAGACCGGATGATCGATATGAAACTGCCCTGGAAATGAAAACCATTTTGATTGATGCTCTGCAAATAACTCCAGAAAAAACCCAGCCCAAACCGCAGAAGGAAAAACCTGCTCCGCTTGTGGACAAGAAACCTAAGCCTTTGCCTGTAGAGGAAAGGCCATCAATATCTGGAAAAGCGGACAGTGACGTGAACGAGAGGGGGTTTTTAAAAAAATATCGGCTGCCAGCCTTAGTGATTGTTATTTTGTGCATTGCTGGTTTTTGGGGGGCATTCAATTTTTTCTCAAATGGGGATGGAACAAGTGAGAAAACAGCCGGGACAAATACAACTTCTCGTGTACCCAAACACCCTGCAAATTTTACCAATGATCTGGGCATGAAATTGGTCTGGATACGTCCTGGCACCTTTACCATGGGCAGCCCGTCATCAGAGTCTGATAGAAGTCGTGATGAAATCCAGCACCAGGTGACCCTGGCCCAAGGGTATTATATGATGACCACCGAGGTGACCCAGGGTCAGTGGACAGCGGTGATGGGCAGCAATCCTTCAAATTTTAAAGGGGATAACCTTCCTGTGGAAAAGGTATCCTGGAATGATGTTCAGGAATTTATCAAGCGGCTGAACAATAAAGGCG
The DNA here is from genome assembly GCA_043827005.1 of Pseudomonadota bacterium. GTDB lineage: Bacteria > Desulfobacterota > Desulfobacteria > Desulfobacterales > Desulfobacteraceae > Desulfobacula. The sequence goes on from JBDRPM010000104.1 coordinate 4,635, forward strand.
GCAAGATTACCTATCGCCTGCCCACCGAGGCAGAATGGGAATACGCAGCCCGGGCAGGTGGGTCATATACATATTCAGGCAGTGATAATATTGATTCTGTTGCCTGGTATGATAGCAACAGTGGAAGTAAAACACATCCTGTGGGGTTAAAAACTTCAAACGCGTATGGCCTTTATGACATGCCCGG
>JBDRPM010000105.1:0-24186 GCA_043827005.1 Pseudomonadota bacterium
AAAACCGCCAATTTTCCCGATTACTTCGTTGGGCTGCAAATTTTAATCCTCAAAATACTCAATGTATTCTTCCGGTTAAAATTCTCGCCCGCCTTGTACTCGAAAAAATTTTCAGGTTTTCGGTCAGACACTAGATAGGCAGGCGGGTTTGAAAAATAAGTCAGAAGCCTATTGGCATCGATAGCACTCATTGCAGCAGCAGAATGGTCAAGGTTTGTATTTTTTTGCATCCATAATGATATCAAAATTGAGCAACCAAGAACAAATAAAAAACACCTGATTGATCAGATGTTTTTTTCCAACACACCCTGTTGTCCATGCTGGATAACAGGGATATTTTACTATGAAAGAACAGGTCAACTCACTTAATTCTTTCATGTTTTGTTGTGGGCCGGCCAGGGTAAAATACCAGGGCGGCCCCATGGCTGTTATATGAAATACGTTTTTAAAGGCGGGAACCCGTTGAACTCAATTGAACTGTACGTATTGGTATAGGCGCCGGTGGACAGCCAGTAAAGCCGGTCATTGGCGGCAAGATTTAAGGGTAACTGGTATTTATAGTCTTCATACAGGATATCAGCGCTGTCACAGGTTGGGCCAGCGATAATCGCTTCTTCCATCTCACCTGTTTTTCCTGTATAAATCGGATATTTAATGGCTTCTTCCATGGTTTCAATCAATCCGGAAAATTTTCCGACATCTGTATAGACCCATCGATTCAGTGCAGTCCTGGATTTTCTTGAAATCAATACAACCTCGCTGACCAGAACACCGGCATTCCCCACAAGAGAACGGCCAGGTTCCAGAATAATTTTGGGCAGATCATCACCAAAACTTTCATAAAGAAATCGTGTGATCTCCTGGGAATACAGCTCAATCTCATTGGTTTTTGCCAGATAATTGGCAGGAAACCCACCCCCCAGATTGATCATTTCCAACTTAATACCGTCTTCTTCCTGAAGCCTTTCAAAAATAACCTTTACTTTTCCAATGGCAGCATCCCAGGCACCGATATCCCGCTGCTGGGATCCCACATGAAAAGAAATCCCATAAGGAACAAGACCCAGATCCCTTGCCAGAATAATCAAATCCATGGCCATATCAGCCTGACAGCCGAATTTTCTGGATAAGGGCCAGTCTGCCGTAAACGTCCCTTCGGTCAATATCCTGACATACACTCTGGACCCCGGGGCTGCCTTGGCAATATTGCGGATATCTGCTTCTGAATCTGTTGCATACATCCGAATCCCTTTTTCATAAAAATACCGGACATCCCTGCTTTTTTTAATGGTATTGCCATAGCAGATCCTGTCCGGGCTGATCCCAAGCGACAGAACACGATCCAGCTCATAGATGGAAGCAATATCAAAATTAACATTTTTATCCCGCAGCATCGTAAGAATTTCAATACCAGGGTTTGCTTTAACAGCATAATATATACCAGCATAAGGAAAAAGATCGGCCAATGCATCCAGCTGTTGCTTGACAGTGGCTGTATCAATGACCAGGAAAGGGGTTTCTTTGTCTTTCGAAAACGCCTTGATCTTGTCAAAAAGCTGGGGGTCTATGTATTCTTCAAGAATTATTGGCATGTCTACTCCAAAACTACCTAATATAGTGTTTGAACGAAAACTCATCCATCTGCTGCTTTGCTTGCGCCTTGCATATGGACAAGTTTTCATCCAAACACGGGTTTTCGGTCAGGCACTAATATAATAAAAATGCAACCTTGTACTCGAAAAACACAATTGCTGCAACTAAAAAATTAAACCAATTGGCAAGTTCACGGGCAACCTGCAATAAAACCCTTGCTGGTCAACAATAGTGACATATAAAAAAAATACAGATCAGGCTCTTGACATGAATTTTTTTGTTTCAGTATTCACCTTTACCATCTCTCCTGTCTCAAGATATTCTGGAATCTGAATCTCAACACCGTTTGAAAGGGTTGCAGGTTTAGTCCTTGCGGTTGCGCTGGCCCCTTTGACGCTGGGAGCAGTCTGGGAGATTTCAAAAGACAGGGCAATGGGAATTTCAATGGCAATCAAGGCATCATCAATGATAAGACCCACAATCCCTTCCATACCGTCTGTAATCCAGATCAGTTGCTCTTCAATGGCATCTGTTTCAATCATATACTGGGAATAATCCTGGGTATCCATAAAAACATGAAACGCTCCATCAGGATATAGATATTGTACAGATCTTCTCTGGAGAACCACTTCGGTAAGCATATCATTCCCCTTAAAAGTCTCTTCATATTTTTGTCCGGTCTTAATGCTATTGAATTTGACCTTGTAAAGGGTTACTGCACCTCGAGCAGATGGCGCTCTAATATCAATATATTTAACCATATAGGGTTCATCGTTTATCTCCACAACATTCCCTTTTTTCAGATCACAGGCCCTGGGCATTTTTTTATTCTCCTGAATGCTATATATAAAACTTTTATTTTTTAAAAAAAACGAAGCAATATACCATTTAAGAAAAAAATTTAAAAGAGTACCGATAAAAAACAGAACAACAACCTGAAAAAAACAAACGACCTCTGCTTTACAAACTTTTCCTAGAATTTTTTGTCCAGACAGCAAGATGCGATCCTGGATCATTTTTTTTAAAAGAGCGGCCAATCTTATGAATTGCTTCATTCGAGCGCTAAAAACACATTTTCCCTTAACTATTGCATCTAAATGCGATTTTGTGGTAACATATCATTTATTTTTGGTTTTAACCATTTTAAATAAAATAAAATCAAGGCGTTATGCTCTTTCACCAAATGGTATGGGTTATAGAATATGCTTGAAAAAATCGCCCTGCAAAAAAAGTTGATCTCAAAACAAGATTGCCTGAAAGCCATGGAAGCTTGTAAAACAGCAGACAACTATGAAACATCCCTTAAAGAGTATTTTATCCTAAACAATCTGATTCCTGAAAAAACAATCACCCAGCTGATCAATACCACCGATGCCATCAAAATCATGCAAACCACCATGAGATTCGGAACCGTAGCAGTGAGCATGGGATTAATCAGTCAGAGTGTACTTGAATCTGCATTAAATATTCAAAGACGATCCATCGCCATCAATGAAAGGCCCAAATTAATCGGACAGATTCTTCTGGAGTCCGGCAAACTGAGCAAAGAACAGATCAGCCAGGTTGTTCAGGAACAAAAAAAACTCAGTCAAACCGGGGTTCATCCTTCTCAGACACAAACTCCTGATGGGGAAGAACCGCAGCAGTCTGAACAAAAAAAAGCGGTTGAATCAAAAACAGACCCGGCACCAGCCCCAAAACCCAAACCAGTCAAACCGGTTCCAGAACCTGAATCTGTCTATGACAATCCCGGCGAACCTGAAATCATAGAAGGGGGGATGATCCTTGACATTGAAGATGGCGGGATGAGTGCATACCTGAGAAAAACAGACACGTTTGATGATAATTTAATCGTTGAAGATATCTATTCTATTCTCCTGGCCAAAAACATCCAATACGGGCTTGCCAATGACAGCGCTGTCCTGGGGTTTATCAATTCCAACGGATTTCGAAAAAATCGATTTAAAATTGCATCCGGAAGCCCCAGAATCATTGGACGGGATGCCAGGATCGAATATTACTTTGACACTGATCACCTCAAAGCCGGCAACATGGACGAAGAAGGCCATATTGATTTTAAAAATCGCGGTGAAATCCCCATCGTTGAAGCCAACACCCTGCTGGCAGAAAAATTCCCCCTTCAGGAATCAAAAACCGGTCGTGATATATTTGGCAATGAACTTTTGGCAAACCCGGCCAAAGACATTGAATTAAAAACCAAAGCCGGGGTTGTGATTTCCCAGGATGGCCGCTATGCCTATTCTGAAATTGCAGGCCACCCCAAACTTAGCTGGTCCGGCAATATCAATGTGGTCGATCTTTATCTGGTCAAAGGCAATGTGGGGTATGAAACCGGACATGTCGCCTACAAAGGCAACATTGAGGTTCAAGGCTGCCTGAAAAGCGGATTTCAGATCAAAGGATATGATATCAAAATCAAAGAAATCGATGGCGGTGAGGTTTATGCACAAGGTGATCTTACAATTGCAGACGGGGTAAACGGGGCTAAAATATTTTCACGAGGGCATGTATCGGCAAACTTTGTCCACGATTCTGAAATTTCCTGCCTGGGAAATCTTTATATTGAAAAAGAGATTGTCGATTCAAAAATTGAGACCAGCGGCTCCTGCCAGGTCAATATGGGAAAAATCATCAATGCTCAGATCACCTCGAACCAGGGGATTTTGGCAAAAGATATCGGTACTGACAAAACCCATCCCAACACCATTGTGGTTGGCCAGGACCTTTTTGTAAAAAATGAACTGCTCCGCATTGAACGACAGATTATTGAATCTGAAAAACAAAAAATAAAATTAGAGAATAAAAAAAACACGCTTGTTATAGAAAACCAGGGATACCAGCAGGCAACTGCCCGCATTGCCAATGAACTGGACAAGGCATCAGGAGACAAAAAAACCTTGGAAGACGAATCCAAGGTTCTGGAAACCCAGCCTGATGCTAAAAAAGATCTCCAGAATGTAAAGCTGCTGATAAAACAAAAAGATATTCTGTTTTTGCGGTTGGACACACAATTAAATGAACTCTTTGACAATATTGAAAAAAATGATACAAAAATAGAGCAGATCAATGAACTGCTTGAGGATCTGGAGGATCAGATTGAGGACTTAAATCAGGAACGGGAAAACTATATTGACTGGGGAGAGGTTAACCCTGGAAAGCCGATGATCACCGCAAACGGAAAAGTATGTGCCGGCACAATCATTCAGGGCAAACACTCCCAGAAAGAGATCAAAGAAACCGTGACCAATGCCCTGATAAAGGAGAGCCAGTTTTCCGGCGACATGGCCAATATCAACCTATATGAGATCCAGATCCATGACAATCTTAAAACAAGATAGGATTATTCGATTCAGAGATCGGCTTTACCAGAAGAAAATACCACGCCTTTTTAAAATCGGTTCTGATGAGCTTGCGCCCATAAAAAAATCAAAAACAGACCAACAAGGGAATACCGTCATTGCAACAAAGGACATTATTTCTTTTTTCCACACCCAGGTTAAAACAGATAAGTTTATCGATGCTGATCAGTATTTTAACAATCTTTACCTTTTGTTCAAGGTTCTGACCAAAGACTCGGACCAGTACACCTTTGAATCTGATATTCAAATCTCTGTTGAAGATATCCAGGCGGCAACCGATAAAAAAGCCATAGAATATCTGACAACCAATCTGATCATCAGTTTTTTTGACAATGCCCATTTATCCGATGGTTCGGACAACGATGCGTTTTTAGAAAAAGACCTGAACAAGGTGATTATTAAAAGCCGGGAAGGCCGGGATTATAGAACCCTTGTAGGGAATACCCTGCAGGCCATGGTAAAGACGCTGCAACTCAACAAACCCTGGCGGGAAAGCTTAGGCGATATCCAGACCGCAGCAATCGTCTGCCGTCTGGTGGGGGCAAAACTGCCTCAGATTGACAAAGCCGTTCTTTCAAACATTGTTGCGCAGGCCAGGTCTGAGATCAAACAATATACGTCTGTCTTTACTAAAATATTGAACACCAAAGAGCAATTGATCAAGGAAGAAAAAAATCAGAAAAACTACTTGATGACAATGAAAAAACTGGATGCCGCCACCATTGGCACACTTAAAAAAATAAATATTTTTTTAGGATATGCCCATACCTTTATTGCATCCATCGGCGCATCCATACAAGGGTTTTTAGGACCCAATGATACAGACTTAAAATTATGCATTGCCCGGTTTTTTTTTGAATACCATGATACGATACCGTCGGAAACAACTGAAGTTCAACCCCTGGGTTATTCAATCACCCGATATCGTCTGGGCATATTGTTTGAATATCCAGATCTTATCCGATTCACACTCACACTCAAACAAGAAAAAATATATGCCCATCTTTTTGACCGGATTTATGGCCTGTATTATCAAGAAATCATTAAACAAATGGCTCTTATTTCAAGATCTGAACGGCTGGACACAACCATTCTTGAAAGCTGTATTGGAGTAGCCCTGCGGGTGATCAATAAATTCGGACTGACTGAAAAACAAATGGAATCTGAAAAAAAAGAGATTAAAAAAAGATTTTTATCTCTAATCCGCTTAACCCATCATGAACACCTTCCGGGCATCATAGATCTTAAGGAACGAATCAGCCAGGTTATTCAGGATCACTCAAAAGAATTGCTGGAAGACACCCGAAGGGTTTTAATTGAGAACTGTTACTCCAATCTTATTGCCATAGAAACAAAAGATGTGCCGGCAGACGAGCTTAACAAAACTGTTCAAACACTGATCCTTGGTTACTCCATATACTATAAACCCCAACGGTTTTTCTACCAGAAATTCTTTTATACCTTCATCGGAGAGGTGGATGGATCACTGGCGGAAAGCTTTTCAAATATCATTCGGACAAAAAAAATACTGGCCATTGCCATACTTACTCTGTTTTCCGACGTCAACCATGTCGGCGACCTGCTTGCCAAAAACCAGATTGAATACTCAGGCCGCCTGCTTTTAACGCTTTACGAAAAAAAATAAAATCCCAGGCTTACGCCCGCACAAACGCATGACAGACTTCAACAGCCAGGGCAAAAATAATATCCAGGGGCAGATGGGCTTCAATGGTTTGGTCAAATAATAATTTCACTTCACAGGGAAAATCCTGATCCCCCTGCCAGTACAAAACGGCCACGGGAATCAGAGGAGTAATGTCAAATGAAAAGGCTGCATCGGCAAACTCAATCGGTTTGCCACCCAGGTTCTGACACATCCTTTTAAACGCAGATATATCATTTTTGATCCGGTCGGCAATCACATCCACGGGCAAGATGTGCGGCCCCCTGAAAAAAGCCGCTCCGCCCATGATATCTTTTTCAGAAACCCATTGCCCCGAAGGTTTTAATTTTCTGGCATTCATCAGATAAAACACAATAAACAGATAAAGAAAGCCCTGATAGGTTTTTACGTCATGACCATCACAAATTACCCTGCATTGCTCAAGATCAACACAATATTGATGACCCCAGATCTTTACAGTATATTGCCGGCGTGCCGGGTTATAATCGCATCCGGTTCTTAAAACAACATCCCGGGGATCACAAATTTCCAGATCTGAAAAATGAGTTTTATCCATTATATCCTGCATATGAATTTTTGAATGGTTTCATCAATATTAAACTCTGGGTTAAATCCTGACTTTTTTATCTTATCCCAGGCTAAAATCCCAAGCTAAAATGAAAATTTATCCCAGAACTTGAACGGTTCAAGCTGATGGGAACCCGGCAGAAACGGTTTGACTTCCGGATATTTTTCCATGAACTCGTTTTGGAAGGCAATCCGCTTTCTGTTAAACCGGTTGTGGCTGTCAGCCGCTGTCCTATATCTCATATAATACACATCATAGGTTTTCATGTGCTGGGAGCTTTGCAATTCCATGATATTGGCATAGTTATCAAATGTATACTGCACCAGGGTTTCAAAGGCAGCCAGATAATTGGCCCGGCTGATATGATGCTGGGTCACATTGTGGTCTGTATAAAAATCTTTGATGGCAAAAATCCAATCTAAATTCTTACGGTAAAAAAAAGTTTCATGTTCTTGTGCAAACCCGATCAACCGGTCAATGGCTTTCTGATTCTCTTCTACCAGATGCCGCATATTCACAATTAGTTCAACGGTTTTCTGCATATCCCCGACTCTGGACTGAACCATGGACATGCCTTCGAGTTTGCCTGATGCATTGTAAATATCAATGGTGGTTTTTTTAACATCTTCATTGAGCCGGATCATTTCCTTGATAACCGGCGGCACATTATCTTCAGGACTTTTTTTGTTTTTGTCATATAAAAACAATCCCCCGCCAATGACCAGGCCAACGGTAATGATTGACAAAACAATCATGATTGCACGCTTATTCAAAATAATCTCCTACCACCATTTTCGCCTGTTGACTGTTTGTTTCCAATGTTTCTTTTACACTGACCCTGTAGATCACCTCACCCACCACTATTTTGGATTTTTCACCCAGGACAATCGTATGTTTCCCAACCTGGTTCTTCACTTTCAAAACAGGACTGGTGCTTTTTTTTGTTCTATCCTGTTCAAGCAGCAGCAGGTCTTTCTGGCTGTTGAACATATCTGTTTTTCTCCTGATTTTTTCAATGTCCGGCCCTGCTTTTTCAGCGGCCGCTTCAATTGTTTTGGACCTGGCCTCATAGTGCTTGTGGATTCGTTCCGTACTCTTGACCGCTGTCTTGTACAATCCTGAAACAGTATCACACAGCTCTTGAATATATCGCAACTGATTGTTTGCGTCCAGCAGTTTGACCTTATCTAAAATGAGTCGCATGAACCGGTGTGCCTTGGTATTGGCAGCAATTGAAAGCTGTCTGCTGCCTTTGGCTTTGATTTTCTCCTCATAGGTTTGAATCTTGTGCTCAATGGCCGGAATCTTTTCCAGCCGGGAATCGTTCATAATTCTGTTTAAATAGATCATGACATTCTGTTTTTCAAGATAACCATTCTGGACCTGCACCTGTTCCATCAGCTCATTGGTCAATTGATCCAGTTCCGGCTTGTGTGTCAGCTTATCATGTCCTGCCTGAAGGGCACGAACCGCTTTGTCAATTTTCTCAATTCCAATGGTGTTCTCCCGTGTGATCCGCAAAATGGAAGGGGCCTGCCGGCTTGAAAAAATATTGTTCAGCACAATATCCTGGCAGGACAATACCCGGGACGAGACCAGATCACTATTGGGCGCCATTAACCCGAGCCTGGCAACGATATTGGCATTGATAATCTTCTGACTGACCTGGATACTGCCTTTTGCCTCAACCCTGGAAAGTTGACCATCGCTGCCCTCTTTTGACTGTTCCGTACCAATCCCGCCTTTGATATCGATATTGCCGGATGCAATCACATTGCCCATGATATCTCCCTCAATGGTTAAATTATGACAGGCCACCTGAATTCCGGGAATAATATTGCCTTTAACATTCAAATTGCAGGACAGATACTCATCTGTGGCATCCGTTGTCATGTCCCCTTCAATTTTCTTTTCTGACAGCGAGTCTGTGGCAAGCGTGACAAAAAGGGTCCGGTTCTTAAACAGTTTCGGATGCCCAAAAGACAATGCTACAAATTTATTTTGACGTTTCACAACCCCTTGACCTGCACCCAGAAAAATAACCGGTTCTTCAGGCAACTGAATCAAACGGCCGAACACATCCGTTCCAGGCTCAGCCTCCTTATGAGGGGTAAGGGTCGCAAGGACATCGCCTTTTTTTACCAGAGGGGCCGCACCTTTTTCCCCCCCATCCTGTGTGTCAAAATACTGAGTGTCAAAATGATACTCAATCACCTCTTTTTCAAACGGTTTGGGCGGAACCCCCCGGGCAATCTCCAATTGTACGTCAATGCCATCCCGTGCCAGAAAGGCCTGAATCTTTGCGCTGTCACAAAGACCGAATTTGATCCCGGACAGTGAAAACCAGTTTAAAAAATCAATTAACAGAGTCTTTTCCCCTGTTTTTTGTGTTTTCTTGACATAAACAGCCAGGTTGTCTTCAGTCACATGATATTCATAAAAAGAATCCAGGGTCTTATTGGATTCTTTTTCCATATTATATTCAGCTAAGTTTTTTTCAAGATTCATCCGTTTGATTTCAAGCTTTTTTTGAACTTTCAAAATACCCAGAACATCTTTGTCTGACAGGTTGAACAGGTCTTTTAAAACCTCACCCAGGTATCGCTTTTGTTTGCCTTGCGTTTCCTCTTTTTTCTGGGCTTTGAGTGCCTGATTAAGCTGCCGGGTATTGATCAGTTGCTTTTTAACGGCAATGGCCCCGAATCGCCGGTTAATCTCAATCTGCTCTATTTGGGACCTGGCAATGGCATTGAAGGCATCAGCCAGCAATTCATCTTTTATTCGATCCTGGGTCAATAACACTGCTGTTTTATCAGCCATGGTCATGTCCTGGCTTTGCACCAAAATATCTCCAATTTTAATGCTTTTCTTTTGCTTTCTGAATATTTCAACCTGAAGATTTAAGGCTTTTTTGATTTTATCCGGCGCAACAAAATGATTGGCAACACCGATTTTACCAAACTTTTTATCAGCCATGAGTGTATCCAGATGGTTTTTAATGGAAAATAAAAGCTTGATATCTTCTTGCGAAAAAATTTTATTATTCAACAAAAATTCAGACACTGAAATCGTGGGATTTTTTTTGGAAAATTCCAGAAGCTGTGGCAGAATTACAAGCTCCTGCTCAACTGTGATCAATTTGCAATTCACTGCCAGCTCAAGAAGGGCCTGATTTCCTGCATTATCTGTTTTTTTCACATTTTCTTTGGCCATAAGCCTTTTTCTTTTTAAGCATAGAAATCGTTATTCATTGAGAACCAATGAAATAATATCGTCAATTGACCGTTTGAGGCCTGGAATTTTGCTGGCGCTTCTGCCCGCAACATTGAGAACTTTTATATTAAACTGCGGCATCCATTTTCGTAGCATTTTGGAAGGGTTTTTTTCAGTTTCCAAATCAATATGCAGCCAGGGTTTTTTATGAGCCTTGGCAAAATTGATGGAATCCAGAGCACTGGGGGTCAGTTTCCCAAATGAAAAAATAACCGTACCGTCTGTTTCCAGTACATTTTTTTCAATATTCTCGCCTGCTTCCCCCTCGTCTTTGGTTAATTCGATCATGTTGGTCAACTTATCGCTTAACTCATTGATTTTCTGATGGCTGCCTACCTGCTTGCGAATCCCTTTAAAGGTTTCAACACTGGCACCGGTAATGGCTGCTGTCAAATTTTCTATGGTGGCAATCAAGTGATCAAACTTTTCCGTCAACTCCTTCATCATCCCCATGTCCATGGGCGACATGCTGACGCTGCCGGCGCCTGCTGTTATCGGGTCGGCCGGCGCTGGCCCGCCCAGTTTCACCCGGATCTCTTCTTTGGTCATGCCGCTGTTTTGATAATACCCGTAAATTTTTTTAATCAGATCTTCTGCCTCAGGCGGATATTCTTTTACACCTTCATGCTCAACAGGGTCCGGGAAAAACTCTTCAAACCGGCTCAGGTACTCCCGAATCGTACTGGATGAAATATCCAGGGTTTTGGCCATTTGAGCAATTGATTTCATAGGATTTTTCCTTGGTTCATATTCTTAAGTTGACGAAACATATCTATCGTTAAAAAGGACACTGATTTTATATGAAAGAACAGATCAACTTTATGAATTCTTTCATGTTTTGTTGTGGGCAGGCCGAGGTAAAATACCAGGGCGGCCCATGGCCGTTATTTTGAAATTCAATGTTTAATTTATATTCGATATCCAGATGGAATTCAATGTTTTTTTTAAACCTGATATTGCGATCAATATTTGCTTCCCCCTGTAAAAAGCAGATAAAAAATCCTTGAGAAAAAGATGAGAACAAAGTAGTATCTAATATCGGTCATCTTCATCGCCCGGCATACAGGGTAAAGATCTAATTTAAATGTGGTTTCCACAAGATGGACCAGGTAACACAGTGTAAAAAAACAAAAAAACGAACCGCATAAATATCTTTTTACAGGGGACTGTCATGGCAGAAAAATTTGACCACACAGTATTGATTGTTGATGATGAAGAGCAGGTTGGAAGATCCCTTGGCCGGCTGATGAAAAGTATCGGTGCCAAATATGTGTACATGGATTCCGGCCAGGCTGCTCTGGATTACATCAAATCTGCTGAAAAACCATTTTCCCTGATTCTTTCTGACCAGCGAATGCCCAATATGGAAGGGTCTGTCTTTTTAACCAGAGCCAAAGAGCTTGCCCCGGACACCATCCGCTTTCTGATCACAGGCTATGCTGATGTGGATGCGGTCACCGAGGCGGTCAATAAAGGGTCCATCCACCGGTATATTGCAAAACCATGGGACAACAAAGTTCTGGCTGAAACCGTCCGGGCCGGCCTTGAACAATATGAAATGATCATGGAAAACCATAAATTGTTCGCCCTTGCCAAAGAACAGAACACCAAGCTGTACACATTGAACACAGAACTGAAAAAAAGTTCTGCTGTCCATGAAAAAGCCATTATTCAAAAAGACAAACAGATCGAGGAACTCAATGCGAGACTTGAACGCGGATTTGAAAACAGAAACTACATCAATGAAATCGAAGCCCTTTTAAAAGAAAAAGATATGATTACCAAAGAAAAAATGGACTCCCTCTATGTGGCTATCGTTGCAGAGCTGTATGAACAATTCCAGGATATTGCCACCCGGAACGGTTTTGAAATGCCGGAAACAATTCCAGGAGGATAAGCATGTCAGACAACCCGGACAACAGTGAATACGGCATCCTTGTAGTAGATGACGATGAACCCATCGTCAAAAACATGCGCCGGGTATTGCGGCGCAAAGGATTTACCAAAGTGATCTCTGCTTTGAACGGAGAACAGGGAATCAAACTTTTGGAAACCACCCAGCCGCCCTTCTTTCTGATCATGTCAGACCAGCGGATGCCGGGAATGTCCGGCAGTGAATTTTTAGAAAAAAGCATCCTGCTCAGCCCGGAATCAAGACGACTGCTGATCACGGGATACTCCAATTTTGAAGCCATTATTGATGCGGTCAACAAAGGAGAGATCCACCAGTACATTTCAAAACCCTGGGACAATGATGATCTGTTGCTCAGGGTCATGGGTGAACTGGATATCTATAAAAATTTCCAGGAACGCAAACACCTGTATAATGTGACCAAACGCCAGAATGCCAAACTGTTTGATATGGCGTCCACCCAGAAAAAAGAACTGGCAAAATTCACTGCAATTCTTGAAACCAAAAAAGAAGAGGTGGTGCTTTTGACCCAGGCGGTAAAAGACGCCAAGGAACAGGCAGATTTTAAAGAGGTCTTTCTCGGGCTGGACGAGCTTTTGTCCAGAACCATTACCATGAATAAACCCAATCTGATCCAGGCATTCAAAATCGCCAGATCAGAAGTCATTTCCATGATGGAGACCATTTGTGATCGGCACAACCAGGATTTTTCCGCCGAGAGCATTAATTCCAGCGAGGTCGATATCAATGACCTGGAAGATGAAACCTTTGACCTGATTGACCGGATCATTGAAGAAGTGGTCATTACAGTTGAGCCCCGTCTGTTTGGAATCGGATCTGAACCCACCACCGGTGTGGTCATTGACGATTACAAGGTGGTGCCGGACCTTGATGAGCTGGCCTTTAATGACGGGTTTATCACCAAAGGAGAGCGGGAAAAAGCCCTGGAAGAACTGGAAGAAAAAGAAGCTGAACTTGCCACCGGCCTGACCATTGACAAAGTCCTGGTTCAAAATAACTTTCTACGGCGCCAGGATTTAAGCCGTCTGTTTGCCAAACTGGCCATGATCGAAACCCGACTGCTGGACCGGGAGCTGGCAAAAACAATGATCAATCAGGAGATTGCAGCAAAAAAGGATATTGACCGCGCATTCCGCAAACAATTAAATACATTTGAAGACAGCGGTGTGGCCATGCTCATGGCAGATATCCTGGTTGAATCAGAAGTCATCACCCAGCAGGTCAGGGATGAAATCATGGCAACCCAGGATCGGACCGGCAAAAAGAAAAGCGTTGACCAGTCCAGCCAGTTCTCTGCCGAATTCGGGGCATTTGTGGATCTCCAGATTTCAGAAGACCGGGTTCAAGCCTGGATCAGAATCCCCAAAACCGCCCAGGGCACATCTGACATTAAGCCGATCAAGGATTTGATCAAAAAACGGGGCATAAAGCATGGTGTGGTTTCCGATCTTGAAATTCTCAAATTTTTAAAAGAATGCACTGATCCCCATGAAAAATTTGTTGTGGCCCAGGGCATTGCCCCCAGTGTGGGAACTCCTGCCCGCATTGAATATCACTTTAATACGGAATCTGATACCGCAGGGGTTATCAATGAAGACGGGTCCATCGATTTTACGGCAAGAGGGGATTCTCCCTTTGTCAAGCGAGGTCAGCTGCTGGCGGAAAAACACCCTATGCAGCAGCCCAAATCCGGTGTGGATGTATTTGGCGAAACCCTGCTGGTGGGTGATGTGGATGATGTGCCCTTAGAAGCCGGAGACGGGACCCAGTTGTCTGAGGACGGATTAAAACTTACAGCCACCATCACAGGTCAACCCAGCATTGATCTAAAAGGCGTTATCTCTGTTCTTGAATCCTTTACGGTGAACGGAGATGTTGATTTTAAAACCGGCAATATCAATTTCAACGGCAATGTAATCGTAAAAGGAACGGTAAAAGAAGGGTTTACTATTGAGTGCGAAGAGTTGACCGCCAATGAAATCAATGGCGGGATTATCCGGATCCGCGGGGATCTGAAAGTGTCCAATGGAATTGTCAACTCAAATATCCAGACCGAAGGCAGTGTCCAGGCCAAGTTTTTAAACAAAGTCAGGCTGTATGGATATGGGGACATGATGATCACAAGAGAAATCATGGAATCCCATATTGCCATCAGCGGCAGACTGAATAATGAAGCCGGCCGGATCACGGCTTCCACCATTTCCGCCAGAAAAGGGATGAGTTTAAAACAGGTTGGCACGGACAAGGCGGAATACTCAACCATCAAAGCGGGTGCAGATGATCATATCCGCTGGATTGCTGAAAAATATGAATCCCGGATAGAAACCAAACAAAAAGAACTGGATCTGGTTGTTGCCCAAAAAATCGAACTGGATGATGCCTATAATGCCTTTCATGTGGATATTGCCAACCAGACCTTTGCCCAGGAAAAGATTGCCAAAAAAATTGATTTCCTGGAAAACAGGATTGGCGAGGTAACGGAAAAAGAAGAAAAAGAAAAAATCACCAAAGAACTCAAAGAGCTTGAAATCACGGTTCAAAAAGCTGATGAACGAATCCGGGCCATTTTTGAGGAACAGGATTTAACCCAGCAAAAATCCAGTGAATGCGAACAGAAAATCGAAGAGATCACCACTGCGATCAAAGCAATTGAAGTTGAAAAACAAAGTATTGTCGGCCGCCTGGAAAAAGAAGCCCCTGTTCCGGAACTCAAAGTTACAAAACGGCTGTATACCGGCACCAGGATTACCGGCACCCAGGCATCCATGATTCTTAAACAGGATATGGGGGCTTCAAAATTTACTGAGATCGATTCGGAGAATCCTGATAATCCCAAACAGCTTGTTCACCAGACCATAAACGTATAAAAGGGAAATGCCCATTACTACCGAAAACCAGACATATGCCATCCAGGTGATCGAATCGCCAGACTCTCTGGGCAGCAAGATTAAAGCAATCCTTGAAGAGAAAGGATATGCCATAACCCTTTTCAACCAGCCTGAGGAAGCATTCAGCGATCTGGAATCAAAGCAGAAAACACCATACGCCCTGATCATTGCCAACTATGAGATCAATGGAATGAAAGGGGATACCTTTTTTAATAAAGCAAGACAACTGTGCCCGGACTCTCAACGCATGCTGGTGGCAGATGCCTCCCAGATCCAGACACTGGTCAGGGCCATCAATCAGGCAAATATCCATGCCTGCCTGACACTGCCCTTAAACAATGAAGACCTGATCAACCAGGTTCGCCTGTGCTGTCTTCAGTATAATGACATCGTAAAACAAAAGAATCTCAAACGCCTCACCCAGCGGCAGAATAAACAATTGTTCCAGATTGCCAGCAGTTTCAAGAAAAAAGATGACCAGAACATCCAGCAACTGGACAAAAAAGAAAAAGAGATCCGGGTGCTTGAATCCAGAATCCGGTCAGCCGGTGGTTCTGCACATTCTGACAAACCTGTTGAACTGATCGATATCTTAAAATCCCGGGATATCCTGCTCTCTGCCCAAACCCTTGGGACTGAATTTTTGCTGATGAAAAATCAGATCAAACAGATTCTTGAAACAGCAACATCCCAGCATTATATCGATCTTTCTCCCATCCACTATTCAACCGTCAGAACATTGGCACCCCATCCGGAACCGGTTCGAAACCTGGGTAAAAAAATTTCAGGCCTTGCCTTTGAACTGATCAAGGCCGGAAAAGTCTTGAATAAAATATCCCGGACCGATGTCAAAGAGGTCCTCCTGGAGGACCAGTTTAAAATTACCTTGTCAGAAAACAAAACACAGGCCTATATCAAAGTTAAAACCGATGATGCCCACACCTTGAGTCTGGCACATGTCAAACAGTTTCTGGAAAAAAACAAAATTATTAACGGCGTCAAAAATGACGACGCTATCAACCTGTGGCTCAAGGCTGCATATCCGGATGATGGTCCCTTTCTCATTGCCATGGGCCGGGACCCGAAATACCCGAAAAATGCCCAGATCCGCTACCATTTTCCCACAGACTACCTTCATGCCGGAAAAGTCAACCAGGACGGCAGCATGGATTTCCAGGACAGAGGAGAAATCCCGTATGTGGAAAAAGAGGCTTTTTTAGCAGCAAAAATTTTTCCTGAACCAGGAGCTCATGGCATTGATGTCCACGGCAAAGAGATCCTGGTGGACGAACCCGTGGATCTGACGTTTTCTTCGGGTCCGGGCACACGGATATCTGAAGACGGAGTCCGCATTTATGCCGTTGTCGCAGGCCAACCCCACCTGGATGCCATGGGCAATATTTCAGTCTGTCCTGAATATCAGCTCAAGGGGGATATCGGGTTTGAAACCGGTGATGTGAATTTTGACGGGAATGTGGTGGTCAGCGGTAAAGTCAAGCAGGGGTTTAAGGTTCAATGCGCCTCATTAACCGCCGAAGAGATCCAGGGTGCTGAAATCGATATTACAGGGGATCTTAATGTCTCTTTGGGCATTGTGGATACTGAACTGGTCAGGGTCAAAGGCTCGATCCAGGCTAAATTTATCCGGAATTCAAAAATCAATGCCTTTGGCGATCTGATTATTCAAAAAGAGATCGTGGATTCCACAATTAACCTGAGCGGTGCCTGTATCAATGAAAACGGGTCCATCATCAATTCCCAGATTTCCGCAAAGATGGGCATCCGGGCCGGCAGTATCGGCAATCCCTCATCAAAGCCCTCCCGCCTTACCGTGGGAGTGGATGAACATGCCCGACTGCTGGTGGCCAAAGTGGATGCACAGATCCACACAATCAATACTGCATACAATGAATTAAAAACTGAAATTGCTGCCCTTGAAAAAGAAGACCATGGGCTTCATGCTGTTATTGCCGCCCATGCCCATGTCCAGGACCGGTCCCAGCTTGAATTAAAAGACATTGAAAAAAAGATGGAGAACCTGAAAGCGTCCGGCAATATGTCTGCGTATCAAAAAGTGTCCAAAACCGTTCAGGAAATCAAAAAAAATGCAGCCATTGCTGAAGAAAAAATCAACCAGGGGTTTGATCGCCAGGATGAAATCGAACTGGAAATATCCCAGAAAATGGTTCGGATAAAAGAGTTTGAAGAACAAAACAGACTGCTCCAGGATGAGAAAAAAAGAATCCTTGAATTTTCAGATAAAAAAGAGCCAAAACCTGAAGTTTCGGTTGCCAGAAAAATTGAATCCAACACCCGGATTTTTTCTGAAAATGCCTCGCTGATCATTTCCAGTTCATCCTCCAGATGCCGCATCCGGGAATACTCGAAAAGTCCTCAGGGATCAGGCGGCGTTCTGTTTTATGAACTAAAGATCGGCGAGTTTTGATCGCTTCTATTTGCCCGGCAATGAAATCGTAAATGTTGTTCCTTTACCCACTTCACTTTCCACACGAATTTTTCCCTTGTGCTCTTCAATGATATTGTAGGCAATATTCATACCCAGGCCCGTGCCTTTGCCGATCTCCTTGGTGGTGAAAAACGGATCAAACACTTTGGGAAGATCGGTTTTTTTAATCCCGCAACCATTGTCTGAGATCTTCACCAGCACATTTGGGCCCTCTTTTGTTGTCACAACCTTGATCTCGCCCTTTTCTTCAATGGCCTGGGCTGCATTGACCAGAATATTCATAAACACCTGGTTAAGCTTTTGCGGGAACCCTTCCACCAAAGGAATTTCACCCAGTTCCTTGATAACCACAGCTTTATATTTGATCTCATTGTGGACCACATTTAATGTGGTTTCCAAACCCGCATTCAAGTCAATGAGCATCTGCTTGTCATTGCCCGGATGGGCAAAACTTTTTAAATCCGCTACAATTTTTCCCACCCGCTGGGTTCCGTCTTTACAATCATGCAGCAGTTCCGGAATATCCTTTATGAGGTACTCAATTTCAATTTGTTGCTCAAATTGGGCAATGGTGGACAATTGTTTTTTCACATCTGCCGGGAGCGATGCTTCTGCCGGTTTCAAGGATTTGTGCAAGGCCTGGTAATGTTCGAGCAATTGTCCCATATCGGCCATATAATCGGTCAGGGCATCCAGGTTGCTTCCGATAAACCCGATGGGATTATTGATTTCATGCGCCACCCCTGCTGCCAGCTGGCCTATCCCTGCCATCTTTTCAGATTGCAGGATCTGTGATTGCGTGGTCTTCAAATCCGACAGGGTTTGATCCAGCTGATTATTTTTCTCAATCAACTCCTTTTGCATATCATGGTGTTCTCTTTCCAGTTGAACAATCCGTTCTCCGGTTTTTATCCGGGATCTGAGCTCATCAGGCTTGAACGGTTTGATAATATAATCGTCTGCACCGGCATCAAACACTTCCACAAGATCGGTTGTTTTGTCTTTGGCCGTTAACAGCATAACATAGGAATAGGTTTTCTTCTTTGATCCCCGGATTTTTTGACACAGCTCAATCCCGGTCATTTCCGGCATCATCCAGTCGGAAATCACCATATCCGGCTCGTGTTTTAAAAAAAGTTCCCAGGCAAGCCTGCCGTTTTCAGCTTCAATCACTTCATGGCCGATCTTTTTAACCGCTTTTTTAACCAATAGCCTTGAGACATAATCATCTTCTGCCACTAAAATATTCATACCCTGCTCCAGTCGATTGTTTGAATATGAATTTTAAACTGCTCAACCGCTTCTTCCAAAAGATTTAAGTGTTTGCCGGCAGTTTTGATATCACCGGCATCTGCATATTTTTCCAGCTCCAATGCCACGGTACTGATACTGTTTGATCCAATATTTAAAGCCGAACTTCTCAATGAATATATCCGCTGGGTAAATGTTTTAAAATCATTATTGTTCATGGATGATTTCAAAACTGCCAACTTATCCGGAAAAGAACAGATAAATTCATCCACCAGAATCTTAAGGAAAGAGGCATCATCCATGGCTCGATCCAGGGCTGCCTCCAGGTCAAACATATCCTTGGAACTGCTTAGTCCCTGTACCCGCTGGAACAAGGGTTTGCCTCTGTCCTTATCTTCTGCCTGCCCCATCCAGCCTTCAATTGCCATCAATAAATTGTCCGAAGTTAAGGGCAGGGAAACGGTGCCGTCACAGCCTGACGGACACTGAAATGGCTCAGTGCCCCCGGCAATCAGGACAATACGGGTGGCCGGCCGGCTCTGCCCCTGTTCAATCCGGCGCAATTGCTGAATAATGGCTTCCGGCTTCAGGTCACCATGGTCTTCAATCAAAACCATTTGAAACTGATCCACCAAAAACAAGTCTAACGCCTCTTGACTGGTTTGTGAAATTTTCAGTTGATAGCCTGATTTCTCCAGAATATTTTTAACCATCTTTTGATTCACCCGGCCTGCATCAATCAATAATATCCCAAACTGCTGTTTTTGATTTTCTTTGATAAAATGCCGGGTAATCACCTCCCTGCGCTCCTGTCGGCTCATTGCCAATGCCATGGTAATGCAGTCAAACAGCAATGGCGCCGGCGTTGGTTTGGGCAGATACCCATGGACACCAATGGTTGTCAACCGGCTGACATCCCCGCGTTTGCCCCCGGCCGCAAACATAATAATCAGACTCCCGGATAATTGAGGATGTGTTGTGATCTGTCGGGCAAGGTCTTCACCATTGATATCCGGCAGTTGCATATCGATTAAAACAATCTCAAACGGGTGGCAGGATTGCTGGGCTGACCCCAGTTTTTCCAGTGCCCGTTTTGCATTGACAGCTTCATCAAACTGACATCCCCATGATTTTAAGAATGTTTTTACAATCATCCGATGGGCAGTATCATTGTCCACAATCAGTACTTTTTTATTTTTAATGGCACCTGGAATAACCATCCGGCTTTCTGAATCATGGCGTTGTTTTTCAAATTTTATAACAAACCTGAAAACAGATCCCTGACCAGGACTGCTGCTGGCATTGATTTCACCACCCATCAACCGGATCAGTTTTTTGGACATGGTCAATCCGATACCGGCTAAACCCATTGCCTGGCAGGCGCCATTGCCTTCTCCGGGAGGCGTGCTTTCAAACAGGGCCTGTAATTTATGTGCCTCAATCCCGATACCGGTATCTGCAATCTCAAACCGGATGGTGGCATGGGTTTTATTTTCCTGCTCCAGGATAACAGAAACCTTTATGTAGCCCTGCCTGGTAAATGTTGCCGCATTATCCAGAAGAAACGTTAAAATCTGTCTTAGTCTTTCAGGATCCCCTTTGAGCAGTGAGGGGACCAGGTGATGAATAGATACAATAAAGTTTAACCCCTTTGTCTGTATTTTATGATCAAACGCTTCCTGAACAGCCATGAGCATTGTGCGTAAATCAAAATCAATCACACTGCACTGGGTTTGCTCTGAATCAATGGCTGAATACGCCTGAAAACCGGACATAATACCGGTTAACCCCATGACGCTGTTTTTCAGGATATGGATATATTCGAGCTGTTCTTTGTCCAGACGGGTATTTTCCAGCAGCTCAATGACGCCCAGCATACCGCCAACCGCGCTCTGTAACGCCTGGCCGGCCCTGGAAAAAAATGCATTGTTTGTTGTTACAGCGTTCATTCTTCTGCCCGGTTGACTGCCAATGCCTGCCATCCCGGCAATTTGCCGGTTAATCCCCTTTTGTCCATATATGCTGTATCCAGACCGGCCAAAATTGCTTCCAGTTCAGATGGCCCACCGTTTTTTGCATGATGTTCAATCATGTCTGCCACATGAACCATTCCGGAAAGCTCAAAATCCCGGGAGGCCACCCTGGCAGGGCTGTGATGGAAGGCAATGCCTTCAACAATGGTCTGCGGCAGCCCCCAGAGCCCTAAAAGGTAAGCCCCGACCTCGGCATGGGATACCTTGAACACCTGTTTTTCAGCTTCAAACACAGGCATTTTTTTTTGCTCAATCAAGGTCATGACCTGTGAATATTCTTTTGAGAAATGCTCAGCCAGCAAGAGTCTTCCCAGGTCATGCAACGTGGCACAGATCATGGCATTGTCTGCTTTTTTGCCATCCATTTTCTCATGCAGGGCAATCTTTTTTGCTATCACAGCGGTTCGGACACAATGATCATGAATGGCATCCACGGATATCACAGACAACGCCTTGCTGAACTTGGAAAATACCTCAATGCCCAGCACCAGTGTTTTGACCACGTCAATGCCCAGCAGAACCACTGCCTCTTTGGCACTGCCGATATGCCGGGGCATACCAAAAAATGACGAATTGACCAGTTGAAGTATTTTTGCGGTCATGCCCATGTCTTTTTGGATAATATCCCCGACACTGGCGACTGAAGCATCTGCCGAGTTCAGCTCAGCCATGATTTTTGCGTACAGGGCCGGGATGCTGGGCATGGTTTCAATTCCCCCCAGCAGATCCTTGAGGGCCTTGTTGTGCAGGATATCCCGCAGAGAACAGGCCCGGGTTATCGCTGAAACCAGGGTCTCTTTTTCACAGGGTTTGGACAAATACTGGTGGGCTGCTTTCACCGATTTCATGATCATTTCCTTATCTGAATGCCCGGACAGAATCATCCTGATCATCATGGGATATTTGGTGCGTACAATCTCAAGCAGTTTTGACCCGTCCATTCCCGGCATCCGCATATCCGATAAAATAACATCATAGTTTTCCTGCTCAAGCGTTTGAAGGGCATTTTCTGCACCCTCAGCAAATGACATGTCCCAGTAGTCTCTCAAGGGTCGCAGACTTCTTTGCAATCCTTTAAGAATATTAACCTCATCATCCACGAATAAAATTTTTGTTTTCTTTTTTTCAGTCAATTGTATTTTCCTTTGGTGTTGCTTTTTTACAGGGTCAATGAATCATCTGGGAAGACAAATGATAAAGCTTGTGCCTTTGCCCTTTTGTGAATCCACCTTTATGCTGCCTTTATGTTTGTCCACAATAACGGAGCGGGAAATTGCAAGACCCTGTCCTGTGCCTTTCCCCACCTCTTTGGTTGTAAAGAAAGGATCAAAAATCTTGTCTATGATGTGTTGAGGAATGCCCGGCCCATTGTCATGGATGACAATATCAATGGTTTTCTCGTTGTGCCGGGTTTGAATGGTGATCTTTCCCTTGCCTTCGGGATAATCCGCTACAACATCCCCAATGGCATGACTGGCATTGATGATCATGTTCAAAATCACCTGGTTTATTTCACCGGGGTTGCACAAAATCTGGGGCAGGGTATCATCCAGATCCAGGTTAAGATCTGCCACATACTTCCATTCGTTTCTGGCTACGGTAACGGTATTTTCAATGGCATGATTAATATCGGTTAATACAGATGTTTCCCCGCCCGGATGGGAAAATTCCTTCATGGATTTGACAATCTGACTGACCCGTTTTATGCCGTCAAGGGATTGGGAAATGGCCACAGGGATTTCTTCGGATAAATATTCAATGTCAGCATCCTGAATAGCATCTTCCATCCGTTCTATCAATTCATCGCTGATTTGGTTGTTTTTTGCTGCACACAACAGCTCATTTAACGGCTCAACAATCTTGAACAGATCGTCAAACGCCTCTTTCATAAAATTGGTATTATCCCCCACATATTGAATAGGGGTATTGATCTCGTGTGCAATGCCGGCAGCCAAATGACCGATGGATTCCAGCTTCTGGGCCTGGGAAAGCTCTGATTCCATTCGTTTGCGCGCAGAAATATCGACAATGGTTCCTTCGATCCCAAGGGGCTGATTGTCCTTATCCTTTCTGACATATGCATTGACCAGAACAGTAATGACCTGATCATCCCTGCGTTTTAAGTTGACTTCATAGGCGGCCAGACTGCCAGCCTTGAAAATCGCCTCCAAAAGCACTTCCCGGTCTTCTGGATACTGATAGAACTCGATAATATTGCGCCCATTGATATCATCAAACGAATCAAAGCCCAGAATCTTCAAACAGGCCGGGTTGGCCATAACAAGCCTGCCCTCCTGATCCACACGGTAAAATCCTTCCTGGATATTATCAAACAAGGCATTGAATTCTGCCTGACTGTTTCCCAGCTTTTGCTTGGTTTGTTCAAGATGCTCTATTTCCGCTTTAAGCACAGATCTCTGGGTTTTGATGACCTGCTGGAATTTCCAGATCCTCAAGGCTGTCTGAATACTGATCCGAAGCTGACTGGGCTTTACCGGTTTGACAAGATATTGAAACGCACCATATTCTATCGCTTTTTCGCTGGTTGACAAATCTTCGTCTGCCGTGAGCATGATCACGATAATATCTTTATATGTCTGGACCATATATCGGGTCAGATCCAGCCCTGATTCGCCGGGCAGGCCGATATCGCAAAGAACAATTTCGATCTTGTTTTTCTCAAGGCATTCCCGTGCCTGAATACCATCTCCTGCCTGAAAGATCTCAAGGTTCTCTATCTTTTCGAGCATTTTTGTGGCCAGCTTCATCTGTACCGGGTTGTCTTCAACAATCAGAATCTTATAAGCCATGGCAATATCATCTTTACATAATTTTAAGTTAAAACCGCATTGACGTCGGATGACCGCATTTTACTGCCCATGAAGGCATGACCTTGTTTTAAATCTTATGGCTTCACTATAAAAAATAAGTGCTTGAACTTCAAGTAAATAATCCTGTGAACAAAGAATTGGTCTTAAATGGGGTCAGGGTCTTAAATGGGGTCAGAGTAAAATTAAATCTTGAAATTCAAATCAGGGAATGTTAATAGATATTTATGGCCCGATTAACAAGAATTACCCCTGTGAATATACCCCTTCACATTATCCAGCGCGGCA
>JBDRPM010000106.1:0-2423 GCA_043827005.1 Pseudomonadota bacterium
CTCTCTTTTATCCGGTTTGTTGTGCAGGCTGATGATTCAGGCCGGAAGGCACTTGACCAGACTGTTGACCAGCCAGATGACCAGCCAGATGACCAGACAGATGAAACCATTCTGGCTGATTTTCAAAATCAGATGAAATCCAAAACTCAAGTGGTTGATAAAATAATCATTCGAAAAGACCTGGCTGTTCTGGTGAGGGGGAAAAAAAGCAAACGCACGGTTTCCAGAAAATTGTCAGCCTTAAAGGCATTTTTTGATTATCTGGTCATAACCGGAAAGCTGGCGGCAAACCCAGCCGATGCCATACCGTTTCCCAAGCTTGAAAAAACCATCCCTAAATTTTTGAATATTGATGATTTGTTCCAGCTGCTGGACTCCATTCAAACCACGACCTGGATGGACAAGCGCAACCTTGCCATGTTTGAAACCTTTTATTCAACCGGCATGCGGGTTTCGGAAATGGAGGGGTTAAATATTGGTGACATTGACTTTGAAAGGCAAATGATTAAAGTCTTTGGAAAAGGATCCAAGGAGCGGATTGTACCGGTTGGCCAGCGGGCATTGAATGCCATCAAACAATACAGGGCGGTTTTAAAACAAAATTATGGCCCTGTGTTTTTGAATAAACATTTTACCCGGATAAGCGCCCGGTCCGTCCGGCGGATTCTGGATAAAATCGTTCTGGCCTGTCAGTTGAATGTGCCGGTGTCACCGCATATGCTCCGGCATTCGTTTGCCACCCATATGCTGGATTCTGGTGCGGATCTGAGAGGAATCCAGGAAATTTTAGGTCATGCCAGCCTGTCAACCACCCAGGTGTATACCCATGTGAGTATGGACCGGTTGATGCAGGTGTATGACAAAGCCCATCCCAGGCGGTAGGCAAAAAAACAGGTTCAGGATATGTGTTTGTCCAGGATCGGTGGGGATGCAGGGCAAAAACAACAGGCAAAAAGGACAGATAACAATGAGCAATGAAGTGTTTCACGGGACAACCATTCTGGCGGTAAGGCAAAACAATAAAGTGGTTGTGGCTGGCGACGGCCAGGTGACCCTGGGCAATATTGTGACAAAACACAAGGCTAAAAAAGTCAGACGAATTTACAATGACAAAATTATCACTGGATTTGCCGGGGCCACAGCCGATGCCCTGACCCTGTCTGAAAAGCTTGAAAAAAAACTGGAACAATACAATGGCAACCTGACCCGGGCCAGTGTGGAACTGGCCAGAGAATGGCGGACTGATAAATATTTACGCAGGCTTGAGGCCATGATGATTGCCGCAGATCAAAATAATATGTATCTATTGTCCGGCAACGGAGATGTCATTGAACCTGACGACGGGGTGATCAGTATCGGTTCAGGCAGTACCGCAGCCCAGGCAGCAGCCGTGGCATTGATTGAAAATACCCAGATGACTTTGGTGGAGATTGTTCAAAAAGCCATGAAAATAGCAGGGGATCTGTGTATTTACACCAACCACAATATTACGCTGGAACAGTTGTAAAATTCGACTGACCGGACATAAACAAAAGAAAACCGATCCCGTATATCAAAAGATCAATCAGGAAAGAGTATAAAATATGAAAGATTTAAAACCCATTGAGATTGTAACCGAGCTGGACAAATATATTATCGGCCAGAAGGATGCTAAAAAATCTGTTGCCATTGCATTGAGAAATCGATGGCGCCGCAGACAGGTGGAAAAAGACCTTCAAGATGAGATTGCGCCTAAAAACATTATTCTGATCGGTCCCACAGGTGTGGGGAAAACTGAAATTGCCAGACGGCTTGCCAATCTGACCGATTCTCCTTTTTATAAGGTGGAGGCTTCCAAATTCACGGAAGTGGGATATGTGGGACGGGATGTGGAGTCCATGATCCGGGATATTGTTGAGTTGACAGTGAATAATTTAAAGGCCCGGCAGAATGAAAAGGTGCAGGAAAAAGCCGGTAAAATTGCTGAGGAGCGGATACTGGATCTTCTTTTGCCGCCTCAGTCTCCGACTGGTGCCAATATTGCCAATGATCTGGATATAATTGAAACAAGGCAGACTGAAGACGGGTTTGTGACAGATACAGGATCTTCAAGAGGTTCTTCTTCAACAGTCTCCTCAACAGGTTCTTCGACCAGAGAAAAATTAAGAAAAATGTTGCGCAACGGGAAACTGGATTCCAGGGAAATTGATCTTGAGGTGGCAGCCAGCAGTTCGCCCATGGTGGAGATTTTTTCCAATTCCGGTATGGAAGAGATGGGGATCAATATCAAGGATATGCTGGGCAATCTGATGCCCAAAAACACCAAGCGCCGCAAGGTGAAAATCAAAGATGCTTTAAAGCTTGTCACCCAGGAGGAGGCTGCCCATCTGGTGGATATGGAGCAGGTGAAAAATGAAGCCATTTTCATGGTTGAACAGTCTGGA
>JBDRPM010000107.1:0-2011 GCA_043827005.1 Pseudomonadota bacterium
AAAGATGGATAAATGCATCAGGGCCAAGCTCGGACCTCTCAGACATACCAAAGGGTTTGAAACAAGCTGATATCCTGCAGGTCTGAAAGGATATATGGGGAGATCAGTTCCTGATAAATATATTTCATGTGACATAATTCATCAAAATAGCTGAACTATGACGCATAGAATATATCTTGACTGTCAACAAAAATATATAATATATGTAATTATTCACCCAATAAACGAACAAAAACGTCTTGGATATACCATGAAAACACTGGCAGGGATAGGAAAAACTGACCGGGAAAGAATGGCTGCAATCATTCGCGGGACAAAAGGCACGGTATCTGTTGAGGATGCGGCAAGGATTTTAGATGTAGCCTCCACAGATGCGGCCAAAATGCTTTCCAGATGGACAAAAAAGGGATGGATGTCCCGAATTCGAAGGGGGCTTTATGTTTCTGTGCCTTTGGAGTCCTGAACTGCTGATGTACCGATTGAAGATCCTTGGCTGGTTGCTGATCGTCTTTTCTCACCCTGCTATATCGGAGGGTGGAGTGCTGCTGAATATCTTAATCTTACGGAGCAGATTTTCAGAACTGTCACGGTAATGACAGTTCAAAAGCCAAGGAATCGCAGACCTGATATTAAAGGCATAGCGTTTATGTTGCGCACGATTTCTGACAAAGCAATGTTTGGCCTTAAGGTTGTATGGAGAGGGCAGGTAAAAATATACGTATCAGATCCAACGCGCACAATACTTGATATGCTGGCAGCCCCTTTTTTGGGCGGTGGGATACGTTCTGTAAAAGATATGCTGGGAAATTATTTAGGATCAGAAAATAAGAACCTGGAACAGTTGATTGAGTACAGCGAAAAGTTAGGGAACGGCGCAGTTTTCAAGCGCCTTGGTTTCTTGCTTGAAAAAATAGCCCCTGATGAAACCAAGGCAATAGATGAGTGCTATAAACGGCTTACAGCAGGAAATGCTAAGCTTGATCCAAAATTAAACAACATCAAGCTGATAACCCGATGGCGGCTGTGGGTTCCGGAAAAATGGAAAAGGATGGAACCGGTTGATTGACAAGTCTGAAATAATGGAGTTCTCAAGGGAACTCGGACTAAGAGCAAATGTTGTTGAAAAAGACTATGTGCTCGGCTGGGTGTTGGCTGGCATATTCAATCATCCTGTCATAGGATCAAGTTGGGTTTTTAAGGGCGGTATCCATGTTGTGGTAGAAATGGATATCTTGTTGATACAAAGTATTAGGAGAGTAGATGATCCCGGCAGATGTGGATTTGCCTCCGTTACCGGCCCTGATCAAAAAGATTCTGGAAGAAAATTCAGACGGATAAAGAGAATCTTAGCGCGATCCCCAATTTCAATCTACGGTAGGTTAATGGAAATAAGAAAAGGGTTCCAAATTTCATTAAAAAAGCAGTCAGACCTCAGACTTGTATCGCAGGTTTTTAAGATGGATGATATCTTCAACTTTTGGCAAATATCCGCGGGCTATTTTAAATAATTTGTGCATGTTCTGCACAAACGGCCCCTATAACAAAAAAGAAACGCCTAAAATCAACCCCGTTTTGCCCTGCTAAAAAAGCTAAATTGTATGACCGTCCCCATGAGCCCGGAGCCCGTCCATGAGCCGGATTTTGAAGCTGGCGTAAGGACCTTCAATAATGAGGGTAAAAGGCATCAAAGAATCATCATTTCCGTGGAGTCAAAAAGCGGATTGCAGGCCCAATCGCCGTCGAATCGGATATCTCCGGTAGTGACAATTAAACGAAGGGATTTGCGACTCCGCTTTTTGTGTCATACCCATTACATTACACCAGTCAGTTCTTTCCTGCTTTTTGATAATATCACAAAACATTAATGATCAAAGATGGATAAATGCATCAGGGCCAAGCTCGGACCTCTCAGACATACCAAAGGGTTTGAAACAAGCTGATATCCTGCAGGTCTGAAAGGATATATGGGGAGATCAGTTCCTGATAAATATATTTCATGTGACATAATTCA
>JBDRPM010000108.1:0-3685 GCA_043827005.1 Pseudomonadota bacterium
CCCGGATGGCCACCCAAAATCCCCCACTTGTGGCCACTTGAAAATCCCCCACCTGAGTGACCGAAGGAACTGACATAATTCCTTAAAATCGGAAAAAATTAGGCAAAACGGCGACATAGCGCTAAATCCCCCATGCATCATAATAAAAACGCATGGGAGACAGAAAGGATGAACGTTTTGAAGCCAGAAAAGAAAGCAACGCTGATCACTTTGCTTAATAATAGTATCAGTCAGCGTGAAATCCATCGCAAAGCCGGGATTGACCGTAAAACCATTCGCAAATATTGTCGGGAACTCAAGCTCCCGTTTCCTGAACAGGCCAAGTTGTTATCTTATGGCCACCAAAATCCCCCACCCTGGCCACCGGGACATTCAGTGGATGAAAAGATTCCGTTTCATGCCAGATCCGCCTGCGAATCTCATCGGAAATGGATAGAACAACAGGTTCAACTGGGTAGAAACGCCATGGCCATTTATCAGGATCTGGTGGAACAGTTCGGCTTTGATCACAAATATAACAGCGTCAAACGTTTTGTCCGGAGCCTTAAGCGAAAGAGTCCCAAACAGTTTGACCGTCTTGAGTACTTACCTGGTGAAGAAGCCCAGGTGGATTACGGTCAAGGCGCCATGACAATGCATCCTTCCGGCAAATACCGAAAGACCAGATTGTTTGTCATGACCCTGAAGTATTCGAGACGTTCATTTCGTAAAGTGGTTTGGAAGTCGAGTCAGGAGACCTGGGCCAGGCTCCATGAAGAAGCTTTCCGGTATTTTGGCGGCAGTGTTCAATATGTGGTGCTGGACAACTTAAAGGAAGGCGTTGTCAAACCGGATATATACGAGCCGGAACTAAATCCGGTTTATGCGGCCATGCTCAATCATTATGGCGTAATTGCGGATCCCGCACGTGTCAGAGACCCTGATCGCAAAGGAACGGTTGAGAGCGCCATAAAGCATACCCAGGATACTGCTTTGAAAGGCAGACGCTTCGAATCCATCGAAGCGCAGAATCAATGGCTGATGCACTGGGAAGAAGTCTGGGCTTCAAAAAGGATACACGGTCGGACAAAAAGACAGGTTGACCAGATGTTTCAGGAAGAAAAACCTTGTTTAAAGTCGTTGCCCCTTACGGGATTTCGGTATTTCCGGCAAGAGACCAGAAAAGTGTATGATGATGGGATGATTCAGGTGGAGCAATCGTATTACTCAGCACTTCCTGCGCCACTTCACCAGGAAGTCATCGTCCGGATTTATATGCTTGAGATTGAAATCATCGATCCCCGGACCATGGAGAAAATCCGTACCCATATTAAAAGCCATCGACCTGGAGCGGTAAAGATGAATCCGGAGGATCGGATATTCAACCCATCCCGGCAGACAACCTATCTATTGGGTAAGGCGGAACGTATTGGACCTCAAACAAAGACATTTTGTGAACTATTGTTTAAGGAGCAAGGCCGGACCGGTCAAAGGCGCATGCAAGGCGTCGTGAATCTGGCCCGGAAACATGAAGCCAATTTTATTGAATCGGCAGCGGAAAAGGCCGTGCAAACAGGGCTTAGAAGCTACAAGTCTTTTTGTCGACTGGTCGAAGCGCAAACGTCCTTGGACCGGAAAGAAAGCCCGGTCAGCCAGGAACATGTGTTGATTCGGCCCTCAAGTGATTATGGGGCATTCTTCGACAAATTTGCATCAAAAAATGAAATTGCCTTGTCACGTGAAAGCCTGCCCCAGGTATGGGAGAATGCCGACTGGTTAAAGGTGATAGCGGTTTTTGGCCTTGAGGCAGAAAGGCAAAAAAAAGATGACGTCTGGATCAAATCACCTTTTACCGGTGAGGAGAACGCCTCTTTGCATGTCCATCTGGGAAAAAACATATTCAAGGATTTCAGCAGTGGCAAAGGCGGCGGAATTCTTAATTTTTGTCAGGATCTTCTGGAACAAAAAGGGCAGGCGATGGACTGTTATCAGGTGGCTTTTTGGATGATTGAAAACGGAATTTCATCCCCTCATGAAAGGCCCCGAACGGTTGAACAGATAAAGCCCTTGAAGGTCAATAAACCTGTCAAGGTCGATTTGCGGCCTTTTCTTAAAGCCGAACACGCAATGCTTGAACAAAGAGGAATCTCAAAAAAGGTCTGTCACTATTTGGGATGCGGTTATCTGCCGGAAAAAGCGGTTGGGTCCCAATCGCCATTAAACGGTCGATTGGTATTTCAGGTACGTGGTGTTGGCAGAGATCTGAATCCTGTGATTTTAAGTCATGTGGGGCGGGCACTTACTGACCGTCAGAAAACGTCTGATGGCAGATATTGGGGGTTCCCATTTTTCAAGAAGCTCGAAATTTATAACCAGGACAAGTTACTGACAGATCCATTTGCCAGGGAACAGATAGACCGGTTTGGCCTTGTTTTGGTTGAGGGATTTTTTGATGTGGCGACACTTGTATCTGCCGGTTGTCTGAATGTGGGAGCCCTTTTGGGTGCCCACATCTCCACAGAGCAGGTCGACAGATTGAAATGGCTTGCATCACATATGGAGATAAAGACGATCAACCTTTTTCTGGATCGGGATGAGGCTGGGCGTAAAGGAACTATCAGAGCCGTAGCACTACTCAAGCAAAATGGCTTTGCTGTAAAAATGTTTGATTGGGATCAGAAATTTGAACGACCGGGGTGTCTGCCGCTTGGAATCAATCCACTGATCAAAGACCCGGCAGACTTGTCCTTGGCCCAGATTAAGTACTTACGAAAAAACGAAATCATTTAAGGGATGAAAAAAGAGAAAGGAGACGTATGAGTACGACAATGGTTGAAATTGAGAAACACTTGAAGGAACTCAGATTGAATGGGATGCTGGAAACACTGGAGAGCCGTGCCTTACAGGCCAGCCAGGGCAATGTCGCTTTTTTGGATGGGTTGTCCTGGCTATTGCAGGATGAGGCAGATCATCGTTCTTCATGTTTAAGGCAACGGCGATTTAAGGCTTCGGGCCTGAACGAACTTAAGACGTTAAGCGAATTTGACTGGGGGTTTAACCCAAAACTGCCCAAAAAGGAAATTTATGAACTGGTTACGGTCAAGTTTATCCGGAATGGCGAGCATGCCCTTTTAGTGGGTGCGCCGGGAACGGGTAAAAGTCACATTGCAAAAACCATTGCCCATGCTGCGGTTCAATTATTCCAAAAAACGGTCTACCGTGAAGCCCACGTGTTTTTTGAAGATATGTTCGAGGCCGAACAAACCGACAAAAAGAAGCGGGTTGGCAAAATGTTTTCGGATGCAGATCTTCTGGTGATAGACGATTTGTTCCTTAGAAAAAAAATGCCGGCAGATGCGGCAGATTATCTGCTGGATATCATCATTGAAAGGTATTCTAAGCGAAAAAGTACAGTCATAACATCGAATAGGCCTGTTGAAGATTGGGGGAGACTGCTGAATGATAATGCTGCCTCATCGGCCATACTTGATCGTTTACTTCATCATGGCCACTTGTTGAAATTTGAAGGGAAAAGCTATCGGTTGAAGGAGGCTGCCAAAAGGTTATCCCGCATGAAAAATGAAAATAAGGGATGAAAAAGAAATAAATATTGCTGATATTCAAAGATTAGCTTAAATTCGCCATACTGTCGCTGGGGGATTTTGACCCGGCCATAGGTGGGGGATTTTCAAGTGGCCATCCGGGG
>JBDRPM010000109.1:0-45893 GCA_043827005.1 Pseudomonadota bacterium
CAACTTTGAGGATCTCAAAACCAACGCTTTATCGATATCTAAAAATTGGAATAGATCAGACGATTATGTCCGAAATGAAATGAAAAGTCTCGTGGGGAATTTACCCTTAATGGAACCCAACCTATCAGATAACGCCTTGGCTTTGCTGAATGAAAAATTTAAGACTTCGTTAAGAGATAAGTATTTTTCACCTGAAGGTTCGGCAGAGATTACCTGATTGTCAGGGTAAATGATCAATGAGCGGATCGCTTCAGGCGCTGTATGCCGTAGGATCGCTGATCCCTGCGGCCTTGAATCCTTTTTTCCGGTGCAGGCAGGAGTCACAACGGCCGCAGGACAGGCCGTTACGGTCCGGGTCGTAGCAGGACAGGGTCATGCCATAATCCACTCCCAGGGCATGACGGACGTTATTTGAAATAATGAAATTTACTAGCGCTGATTTATCTGGCTGAGGAAATAGTTCACGAACTTGGTCTGCGTTTTCTTTCTCAGATGGATTATCAACCCGGATATTTCATGAAATGAAAACAAAAGGACTTATCCGGGTTTTTTTACGAGGTATTTCAAGCTTTCCCATTCGGGGTCAAATCTTCTAAATACCCACTTTTGGATCTTAAACATTTGTTTTCGCTGTTTTCCTGAAAAAATGGGCGGATTATCAAAAAGCTTAATGTTCGGTGGTGGAAGTACCTTGATAAAAGTTGTCATTTTTTTCTCCGGGGTCTCAAAAAACGGTCGTTTTATGAGACTGCTATTTTATTTAGAATTCTTTCTGATTATGCAAAGAATAATGTATTATTATCCCATTTCATAAATCATAATTTAATTAACTTGACCGAAGGTAGT
This sequence comes from Pseudomonadota bacterium, assembly GCA_043827005.1. Lineage (GTDB taxonomy): Bacteria > Desulfobacterota > Desulfobacteria > Desulfobacterales > Desulfobacteraceae > Desulfobacula. The sequence goes on from JBDRPM010000109.1 coordinate 847, forward strand.
ATAAATGATAATTCCGTCAAGACTCTTATAATCCGAGGTATAGATGGACAACATAATAAAATCCTTTGTCGAGGAATTAAAAGAAAGAATCACCCAGGCACAATACGAAGCCTTCAAGGTTGTCAATAAAGAACAAATCAAACTTTATTGGGATATTGGGAAAATGATCATAGATAAGCAGACAGCTCTCGGTTGGGGAAAATCTGTTGTCAAGACATTATCTTTGGAATTACAAAAGGAGTTTCCCGGGATGACGGGATTTTCAACAGACAATCTGTGGAGGATGAGAAAGTTTTTCCTGCACTATAATGAAAACGAAAAACTTGCACCGCTGGTGCAAGAAATAAGCTGGTCCAAAAATATTGTCGTAATGGAAAAGTGTAATGATGATCTCGAAAGAGAATTTTACATCCAAATGACCAAGAGATATGGTTGGACAAAAAATATTCTGATCCATCATATTGAAAATAATGATTATAAAAAGTTTTTACTTAACCAGACTAATTTTGATACGACACTTCCAGAAAAATACAGGCATCAAGCGAAACTTGCTCTTAAAGACGAATATACTTTTGATTTTTTAGAGCTTAACAATGAGCACAAAGAACGAGAGCTTGAATTACAATTAGTCAATAATATAAGAAAGTTCCTTATAGAAATGGGGGGATATTTTACATTTATCGGGAATCAGTATCGGATAGAACTTGAAGGGAATGAATATTTCATTGATTTGTTGCTATATCACAGGGCTTTACGCTGCTTAGTTGCTATAGAATTGAAAGTGGGTGATTTTCAACCTGAATTTGCCGGCAAAATGCAGTTTTATCTTTCAATATTAAATGATACGGTGAAATTCACACACGAAAATCCCTCCATAGGAATTATTATCTGTAAAGAAAAAAAAAGAACCGTGGTTGAATATGCGTTGAAAGAAAGCAATCTTCCTATTGGCGTGGCCACCTATGACATAAAAGCAAAATTACCGGATTCAATGACCGGATATTTACCAACTCCGGAAGAAATTTCAGAATATTTAAAAATATTTAATAAGGAAGAAAAGTGATTGTAGGGTACGCTCGTGTAAGCACTTTGGAGCAAATCTTGGATTTGCAAATTAATGATTTAAAACAATATGGCTGCGAAAAAATTTTTAATGAAAAGGTGTCGGGATCAAAATCAGATAGAATTATTCTAAATGAATGCTTGGAATCGCTCCAAGAAGGGGATAGCCTTGTTGTATGGAGACTTGATCGACTGGGGCGATCTTTAAAGGATTTGATAAATATTATTACGAACCTTAATGAGAGAAAAATTAAATTTAAATCAATTCAAGATGGGGCGATAGATACATCAACGGCCAACGGAGTGCTTGTATTTAATATTTTTGCCGCCCTTGCTCAATTTGAAAGAGACCTCATAAGAGAAAGAACGCTTGCCGGGCTATCGGCTGCAAGGGCAAGAGGGAAACAAGGAGGCCGTCCTAAAATGGTTTTCAATGATCCAAAAATTATCACTGCAAAAAAATTACATGCTGATAAAACAATACCTATAGATGATATTTGTACAACTTTGAGGATCTCAAAACCAACGCTTTATCGATATCTAAAAATTGGAATAGATCAGACGATTATGTCCGAAATGAAATGAAAAGTCTCGTGGGGAATTTACCCTAAATGAGCGGATCGCTTCAGGCGCTGTATGCCGTAGGATCGCTGATCCCTGCGGCCTTGAATCCTTTTTTCCGGTGCAGGCAGGAGTCACACCGGCCGCAGGACAGGCCGTTACGGTCCGGGTCGTAGCAGGACAGGGTCATGCCATAATCCACTCCCAGGGCATGCCCGGTTTTAATAATCTCACCTTTGGACAGATCGATCAACGGGGTCTGGATGGTTAAAATTGTTTCCCTTGTCACGCCGGACCGTGTGGCAAGATTGGCCATTTTTTCAAATGCCTGGATAAAGGCAGGTCTGCAATCCGGATATCCTGAATAATCCACAGCAGTCACACCGATATAAATGGATGATGCATGAATTACCTCGGCCCATGCCATGGCATAGGACAAAAAAATTGTGTTCCTGGCCGGCACATAGGTGATGGGGATGATGGTTGTGTCAATCTGATCGGCAGTGTCGTGTTTGGGAACATCAATATCATCGGTCAGGGCAGACGCACCAAATTGCCGCAAATCAATATCAATGATTTTATGGGCTTTTGCGCCCAGCATCCTGGCTACTTTCCCGGCAGCTTCAAGTTCAATGGCGTGGCGCTGGCCATACCTGAAACTTAAGCTGTAAATCTGTTTGCCCCGGGATTTTGCAATGGCCATGGCTGTTGTGGAATCAATCCCGCCGCTGGAAAGGACGATGGCTTTATCTGACATTGGTTTTTATACTCCTTGTTTGTCCGGGCCCCATATGATTTTGTGATACTGAAAGGACAGCCTGGCGCCCAACCGGTCTTTGAGCATCCAGGCAGCAAGCTCTTCCATATTGATCTGCCCGAATACCGGGGAAATGTGTATTTTTCTGTCCTGAATCCCTCCAAGCCGGGTCTGGATGATTGATCTGGCGTATTCATAGTCTGCTTTGGAACCTACAACAAATTTGACTTCATCCTCAGGGTTCAAAAAATTTATGTTTTCCCATAACGTGCTGTCAGATTCGTTGCTGGACGGGCATTTGATATCCATTATTTTGATGCATTCTCTGGGCAGTGCCTGGATGCTTTTGCTGCCATTGGTTTCAATTAATACCTGGTATTTTTTTTCAATCAATCGGGAGATAAGAATAAAGGTATTGGCCTGGAGCAAGGGTTCACCACCTGTCACTTCAACCAGGGTGCAGTCAATTTTTCCCACCTGTTTGATGATCTGTTCAAGGCTCATGGATGTACAGATCTGGTTGGCATAGGTGGTGTCACACCAGGAACAGCTCAGGTTGCAGCCGGAAAGCCGGATAAAAATGCAGGGCAGGCCTGCAAAGGTGGATTCTCCCTGCAGGCTGTAAAAAATCTCACAAACGTCCAGTTCCAATTAAATCTCCTGGTATGCTGAACCGCATCCCGGACTTTCCATTACCATGACTTTGTGGACCTTTATATGCTTGGTATTCAATCGTGTGGACAGTTCGGTATACAATAATTTTGAAATGTTTTCAGATGTGGGATTGATGCTGCCAAATTCCACCACCTCATTTAAGTTGGTATGATCCAGTTTGCCCAATACATCGGTAATAACCGCTTTGACATCTTTAAAATCAATGCCGAACCCCAGTTTATTGAGTTTGGTACAATGGATATAGGCTTCCACCATCCAGTTATGACCATGGATGTTGGAGCAGTTCCCGTCATAGCCCCTTAATGAATGGGCTGCGGCAAAATGATCCTTTACATAAATCTCATAAATCCCCGGCATACTATCTCCTTATGCTATGGTTGTCTGATGTCCTTTGCGCAACATATCATATGTTCAAAGCTTTATACAAAAACAAAATGGATTGTAGGCTGTTGGGCAAGATATCAACTATTCCTATAATTGTGTCTTAGGGCCCACTCAAAAATAAATTTACATTTGAAAAGCCGATTCATCCTGTCCTGCTGCGTTGTGTAAATTCGGCATATTCCCGATATGCCTGCATTTCCACGCCTTGCAGGCCAGGCGACTCGACTCCCAAAATTGGTAATGTATTTTTGAGTGAACCCTTAAAAGATTCAGATTATATGTTTGCCAGTATTTTTTTGTTAAATACTTTTGGTTGCATTAAGAAACCCATGGTGTTAAATTGAAACCATAATCTCAGTTACGGAGGAATTATGGCGACAGCAGTGAAAGTATCTGATGATCTTTTTAAAAAGGCTCAGATTAAATCAAAAATATTTAAAAGATCAATTGCCGGGCAAATTGAATACTGGGCAAAAATAGGACAAATGGTTGAAGATAATCCAGATCTACCGCTGCCTTTCATACAAGATATCTTGGTCGGAAGAGAACAAATAAAGGCCGGTCAGGGCACGCCATATATTTTTGGAGAGGGTGAATGACCGATATTCAGGAAATTATCCAATCTCCTGTTTTTGCTAAACAAAAAAAGAAATTACCCAACCAACAAATCAAAGATCTCGACAAGGCAGTTAAACACATTTTTAGCATCCCGACAATCGGGGATATGAAAGTTGGCGATTTACAGGGTATCCGAGTCTATAAATTCAAGTCAAACAAAAAACAAATGCTATTAGCTTATGAGATAGTTGAATCAAGTCTGTTTTTATATACATTTGGGTCTCATGAAAATTTTTACAGAGATTTGAAAAAATACCTGCAACATTAATTTTCAATCAAGAAGCTTAACTTCGTACCTGCAATACCGGAGAGGATCAGTTCGGTATTCAAGCATATAGAATATTCCGATAACATTCAAAATAGATATTAAAACTATCGATTTGTTAATGTCCTTATTCTTTTATATTTTAGTCAGGCTGTGAACAGTTAAATTTTATCAAGGAGAGCAAAATGCACTTTTTCCCCAAAAGACAATGAGGATTGCTTAACAGCACTGCCCGTGTCAGGCAGATGCACTGTATTTGCGGGGAAACGGCGGTTGTCTTGCCATAGCAGTCAACATACGAACGATTCCCTTTTGTATTAAACCGCAGGCTTGAATTAGGAAAATTTTTAAGCTTTGGAGGGAATAATGTTATGTTGGATCTTGCACAACCCATTGGGTCTGTCCTTATAGCAGGGGGCGGTATCGCCGGAATCCAGGCAGCCCTTGACCTGGCAGATTCGGGATTTTATGTGTATATGGTGGAAAAAAGCCCGGCTATCGGAGGTGTCATGGCCAGACTTGACAAGACTTTTCCCACCAATGACTGTGCAATGTGCATTATGTCGCCTAAACTTGTGGAGGTTGGCCGGCATATCAACATTGAATTGATTACGCTTGCCGATATTACAGATATCCGTGGCGAAAAAGGGAACTTTTCAGTGGATATCTTCTGCAAGGCAAGGTATGTTGACCTGGAAAAATGCGTGGGCTGTGGTGCCTGCGCAGAAAAATGTCCTAAAAAAGTTGATGATGCATATAATGAAAATCTGATCAAACGCAAGGCGATTTATGTCCCCTACGCCCAGGCCGTTCCTTTAAAATACTGCATTGATCCTGAACACTGCATCAAGCTGACCCGTGGCAAATGCGGTGTTTGTTCACAAGTCTGTCCTGCAAATGCCATCAATTATGAAGATACAGATAAACATATTACACTGAATGTGGGGTCTGTTATCCTTGCCACAGGTTTTACGCCATGTGTTCCCAGGGGGGTATGGGGCCATTTATGGAAGACATTGCCGGATGTGGTGACATCCCTGGAATTTGAGCGCCTGTTGTCAGCTTCCGGGCCTAACCAGGGCCATCTGACAAGGTTGTCCGATCATAAAAAACCTGAAAAAATAGCCTGGCTTCAGTGCATCGGGTCAAGGGATGTCAATAAATACGACAATGGGCATTGCTCGTCTGTCTGCTGCATGTATGCCATTAAGCAGGCCATCATTGCAAAGGAACATGATCCGAATCTTTCATGCACCATTTTTTATATCGACATGAGAACCCATGGCAAGGGTTTTGAGAATAGTTACAACCAAGCCAGGGAAAAATACGGCATTAATTTTGTAAAAGGCCGTGTCAGTCTGGTTCGCCCTTCAACCGGAGAAAGGGAACTTGCGCTGTGTTATGTTGATTCATCCACAGGGAAAAATATAAAAGAGTGTTTTGATATTGTCGTACTTTCAATTGGTATGGAAATTGATCCGATTCTTCAGAAATTTGCCGGAAAAATCAATGTTGAACTTACGGCGCAAAAATTCTGCAGGACCCAGTCCTTCAGCCCTGTTGCCGCAAGCCGGGACGGCATCTATGTATGCGGGGCGTTTCAGGGGCCAAAGGATATTCCCCAGTCTGTCATCGAAGCCAGTTCTGCTGCCCTGTGTGCCGGCGCTTCAATTGCACAAAGCCGGGGTACTCTTGTCAAAACCGTTATTGAACCGTCTATAAGAGACGTGAATGGTGAAGTACCAAGGATCGGTGTTTTTGTGTGCCACTGCGGTATCAATATCAGCAGTGTGGTGGATGTTGGCGCGGTGCGGGATTATGCCGCAGCACTGCCGTTTGTCGAATATGCCCAGGACAATTTGTATTCGTGTTCCCAGGATACCCAGGAAAATATTATAAACATTATCAAAGAAAAAAAATTGAACCGGGTCGTGGTTGCAGCCTGCAGCCCCCGTACCCATGAACCTTTGTTTCAGGAAACCCTGGTGAATGCCGGGTTGAATAAATATTTGTTTGAGATGGTCAATATCAGAAATCATAACTCATGGGTGCATAAAGATTTTCCTGAAATGGCCACCCAAAAGGCCATGGACTGTGTTCACATGGCGGTTTCAAAGGTTGCTCTTTTTGCTCCATTAAAAGAGGAAAGCATTTGCGTTAATAAGCGGCTGCTTGTGGTGGGAGGGGGCATTTCAGGAATGACAGCCGCAATCTCCATGGCAGACCAGGGATTTGAAGTGGAGCTTGTGGAACAACAAAAAGAACTGGGCGGTCAGGCCCTAAATATACACAGGACAGCCTGTGGCGCTGATGTGCAAAAAGCATTGCATGAGCTTAAGCAATCGGTTCTGTCCCATCCTTGTATCAGGGTGCATTTTGAAACAACGCTTTCTGATGTCCATGGATTTGTGGGAAATTTTAAAACCCTTGTGAAGAAGCGAACAGAAGAATTTTTCATCTTGCATGGCGCTGCCATAGTTGCAACCGGCGCAAAAGAATATAAACCTGAAGAATACCTCTATGGTGAGGATGAAAGAATTATAACCGGTCTTGAACTGAGCAGGAAAACAATTGATCAGGACCCTGTGGTTCTGGATTCAAAAACCATTGTCTTTATTCAGTGTGCAGGGTCAAGGGAGCCTGAAAGGCCTTATTGTTCAAGGGTGTGCTGTACCCATTCCATGGTATCAGCCCTTTTTTTAAAAGAAAAGAATCCAGAAATGGATATCTATATCCTTTACCGGGATATCCGGACTTATGGTGAAAAGGAAATGCTTTACAGGCAGGCAAGGGAAAAAGGGGTCAATTTTATCCGGTATGTCAGGGAAGACAAACCCGTGGTCTGCAGAGGAAAAGACAGTCTGAAAATAAAGGTCTTCGATCAGACGTTAAGGCGGACATTAATGATCAATGCCGATCTTTTGGTGCTTGCCAGTGCAGTTGTTTCCCACAGGGACCAGCCGCTTGCCAAACTGTTCAAGGTGCCCATGGACAGCGACGGTTTTTTTGCAGAAGCCCATGTCAAGCTGGCACCGTCAAATTTTGCAGTGGACGGGGTCTTTTTATGCGGTATGGCCCATTATCCCAAACCCATTGATGAATCAACAGCCCAGGCTCAGGCCGCTGCCTCCGGGGTCACAAGACTTTTTTCCAAAACCAGGATAAAAACCCTTGGCAATACAGCCTGGGTCAATGCGGCTGTATGCAGTGCCTGCGGAGTCTGTATTGCAGTCTGTCCGTACAGCGCCCCTGATTTTATCAATGAAGGCCGCGACCAGGGCAAGGTTGCAATCAATCCAGTGCTTTGCAAGGGATGCGGTCTCTGTGTATCGTCCTGTAGGTCCGGTGCGGCAGGATTAAAGGGATTTGAAGAAAAACAGATCATGGCAATGATAGAACATGCATTTTAAACGGAGCTATTTTTTTATGAAAGACTTTCAACCGGCAATAATTACGTTTTTATGTAACTGGTGCAGTTACGGGGCTGCCGATCTGGCTGGTGTCAGCCGGTTCCAGTATCCTCCCAATATGAGAATTATAAGGATTCCCTGTTCAGGGAGGGTCTCTGCCAAAATGATTCTTCATGCCATAAGAAGCGGTGCTGATGGTGTGTGGGTATCAGGATGCCATCCCGGGGACTGCCATTATATAGAAGGTAATTTTTATGCAAGGCGTAAATTTGTCCTGCTCAAGGCGCTTTTCGAACATACCGGCCTGGCCCAAGGACGTCTGCAGTTTTCATGGATCTCTTCGGCTGAAGGGGTGAAATTTGCAAAAGTTGCACACCAGGTTATTGACGAGATCAAAAAACTTGGCCCGGCAACCCATTTAATTAAAATTTAAAGGAGAAACAAATGATCAGTGTAACCAAAACAGCTCAGGAACAGGTAAAGGCATATTTTGACGGCAGGCAGGTTCAGCCTGTAAGAATTTTTATCACCAGCGGATGCGGCGGGTCTAAGCTGGCAATGGCGCTGGATGAAATAAAAGAAACAGATTCAGTATTCACCTGTGATGGTGTGGATTATATCATGGAGACAACGCTGTTAACCCAAGCCCAGCCTGTTGAGGTGGATTATTCAGGCACCGGGTTTAAACTCAATTCAAACCTTGATCCTGGCAGCGGTTGCAGCAGTTGCGGCAGCGGCGGCTCCTGCTGCGAATAATACCAGGAGGCGTGTGATATGTTAAGCCGGGTATATGTTCATCCGAAAGTGGAAAAGACTCTGGAACAGATGAAAACCAAGGAAAAGGCGCCTTCGATTGCTGCAAAGAGAGCCTGGTCAATTATTCGCAACCTTGTGAAAAACAATACGTTTTCACAGGCAGGGCTTTTGTCAAAAAAAAAGGATGCAAGAATAAAGAATCTGTTTAAATTTAATCTTGGAAGCGGTTACAGGCTGGTCTGCATTAAGGAAAAAGACAGTATCCATGTCCTGTTTGCAGGCTCTCATGATAACTGTGATACCTGGCTTGACCGTTACAGCAGCAAAAGTCCCCATAAAACAAACGGTTCCATGAATGTTTATGGCGTGGACACAGTGGAAGCATCGGATAAAACAGGCTCCGGAAAACCGGAAAGTGCGGGTGAAATTGATTGTGACAGTTTTCTGGTATCAACAATCACCCAGGAGGACCTTAAAAAAGTTTTCAAAGGCCTGGCCGTTGGCCAGGCCTCTTATTGAAGCGGTTATATCATTTCAAGAAATGCCTCGATCCGTACCCTGAGCTGCTCAGTATCTGATTCTGAATAATCTGTTTCAAGGTGGAGAAAAGGAAGTTTGAAAGAGTCCTGGACAAGTCTGCTGATACTAAAGGATTCAATATTATAGGTGTGACATGCCTGCCAGGTCAGGTCCACCACACCGTCCACAGAGAATTCTTTGACCATCTGGCTGAGCAGGTCAATTCTTCCCTGGTTCGGGCTCATGACAGAGCAGGGGATGGACAGGTATTGTTCTGACAGGGCCTGTACCGGGTCTTTTGTTTCGTCAACCTGGAAAGTCTGCTTGTAACCGCTGCAGCTTTCAAACGCCACTACATTGGCCCCTGATTCTTCAAGTATCTTGACGACCTTATCAGACCCAAGACCTGTGGGTACACCTGTTAAAAGGATGCGGGGCGTCTTGCCGGTATATGGACTTTCCCCTTTCTGGATCAATATATTGCACTCTTCAACAATTTCGTTGATCAGATGAATGCCTTTTTGTTTATCAGCAAAAAATCCTGTTTTAAACAGGATTTCAAGCATTTCCATGCCGCTTATGGGCGATGGCTTTGCTTTTGCCACATCCATGAGCCTTTTTTTAGCCCTGCGTTCCTTGTTTAAAAGTGTAATGGCAGAGCTGATTTTTTCACGGGTGATTTCTTTGCCCGTGGTTTTTTCCAGGACTGATACAAGTTTTTCAATTTCGTTTTTCCATGGTTCCAGAAAAGCCGTGAAATCCTGCTGCTGGGGAAGTTGTAACACATGGACGGGTTTGATGGCTGACATGATTTCAAACATTTTCTTTTTCCCGTCACAGGTGGTGTCTGCCACAATCATATCTGAAAACCTGAAAAAAGGGCAGGTATCAGTTGCGGCAAATCCGTAACTGCTTTTGATGAGCGGACAAAGATTTCTGGGAAGTGTTTCCTCGGCTGCTTCTATGGGGGCCTGGCGGGTCCCGCATAAAGGCAGTGGAATGGAATCGGCTGCCACGGCAAGCTCGGTGGGAGCGTACAGACAATAGAATCCGACAACATGATTCCCCATCTTTTTATGCTCTTGGATATCAAGAAGATTCTGTTCTGCAATTTGCTGAAGTTTTTGTAATAATTGCGGTTTCATTTTTTAGTTCCTTTTATTTTCCAATATTTTCCATTGCAAGAAATGCTGCTCCAACAGCACCATTCATTTCAGGATTTTCAGGTATCAGGATTTTTCTTCGGGTTTCCATGGCCAGAAATTTTGCAATACAAGGATTGTTGGCCACGCCGCCTGTAAAAACAATTGGCCCTTCCGGTGAAACGCGCCTCAGCATTGAGGCGGCTCTTTTGACTACAGCAAGGTGCAATCCCCTGGCAATTTCATTCGGGTTTTCACCTTTTGCAACAAGAGATGTGACTTCTGATTCGGCAAATACCGTACACATGCTGCTGATACTAAGATCTTTTTTTGCAGCCATGGCATTCTCTCCAAAGGTGTCAATGCAGAAGCCGAGCGTTTTGGCCATGATTTCAAGGAACTTGCCCGTACCGGCAGCACACCTGTCATTCATTTCAAACCTGACGACTTTTCCGGATGCATCAAGTTTGATGACCTTGCTGTCCTGCCCGCCAATGTCAAGAACAGTTAAGGCATCCGGGAAAAAATAGGTTGCACCCCTTGCGTGTGCTTTGATTTCTGTAACAGTTGCCGCATCATGTTCAATTTCAAAAAGGTTTCTGCCATATCCTGTGGCCAGAATCGCATCAAATTCAAGACCGTTGATCAGGTTTTTTGCATGGCCAATGGGATCAAATCCTGTATCTGTTTTTCTGGTTTCCTTGATGATGCCATTATCCAGAATTACAATTTCTATTGATCTGGACCCGATGTCGATGCCTGCACATATCATGATTGCTGCTCATTGGTTATTGTCTATATGAAAGAACAGATTAACCCACTAAATTCTTTCATGCTTTGTTGTGGGCGAGCCAGGGTAAAATACCAGGGCGGCCCATGGCCGTTAGCTTTGAACTATTAATAGATCAGTCAGGTAGAGGAAATCAAATTGATTGTTATGATGAAAACAGCGAATAGTATCGGACATCCCAATACCATCCGTCCCATGAAGGACCTTGTCTGATTTTTAACGTACAACTCTGGAAGGATTCTGACTGTGTTTTCTGCAAGGACCCCAACAACTCATCTGCAAGGATAAAAAATCTGCCCTCTCTCCGGAATTCACAATTCAAGGTTTGACCCCAACATGACCCCAACAAAAAAGCCTCTCAAAAATTAATTTGAGAGGCCATTGTATGATCGTGGTAGCGACGCAGAGATTTGAACTCCGGACCCTGCGGATATGAGCCGCATGCTCTGACCTACTGAGCTACGTCGCCAAAAACCCGCAAAAGATATCATGGGTAAAGGCAAATTGTCAATATCAAATTTGATTGCCGCTACTGGGCTTTTTCAAATGACTCAACTTTGACAATAAAGTTTTGCAGCTTTTCAGGAAGATCTGAAAAAACAACCATAAAGGGGATACTGGCCCCGGGTTTTACCCCTATGTTTGAATTGTGATTGCCTTCCTTGTTGGTTAAAATCTCGTCTATTTCTTTCATGTTGCCGGTTTTGAGCATCTCTTCGGTGATGATATTCCCACAGAAAACATTTTTTGTTTTGGCTTCAACATTGTCTTTGGTGAATAATGAACCTTTAACTTCGATATGGCTGAAGGCAATCGGGGAAGGGTTTTCCACTCTTCCTGTGATCACAAAAAGTGTACCAGCGGTTGAATTGGTTTCAAACCGGCCATTCACACTTTTTTGATTGGGAACAGGCTTGATGTCACTGGTTTTATCCGGGGCTTTTTTGAGTAATTTTTCAATGGAAGGAATCTTTATATCTGACAGGTATGGTATGTTGTATCCGGTCATGATGCTGGCAATATAGGCACCGGCAACCAAAAGACAGAGCAAAAATAAAATCAGTATCGGGGCTCTTACCAGAGGCTTTTGCTTTCTTTTTCGGTGGGCACGGGGGATGATCTGGTTTTCAGTCTCTTTGTTACCTGCCGTTGTTTTCAGATTGTCTTTTCGGGAGTCTTCTTCTTCTTCTTCCTCCTCCTCTTCTTTGGTCTCTTCGTAAACAGGTTCATCGTCCGGCTCAGTTTCCTGTTCCAGAACCTCATCATATTCTGAAAAATCATCTTCAGGCGTGATCATTGGCGGTTCATCGTCATCGATTGGGTTTTCAGACGTGTCGGTTTCATCATCATCAGCTATTTCAAATTCTATTTCAAAATCTTCTTCGTCAGAAGCTTCATTGTCTTCCCGGGGTTCTATTATCAGGCTGGAATCTTCCTGGTTATCATCAGCTTCAAACTCAAGTTCAAACTCTTGCCCGTCTCTTATGGGTTCATCAGGCGCTTGATCCTCGTCTTCCAGGGGTTCAAACTCAATGGTGTCAAAGTTTTCTTCGGATGTGTGAACATATATTTCATCGGGTTCTTCTTCTGGCTCAACATCAAATTCAAGATCCGGTGTGTTATCATCTGTTTTAATCTCAAAATTATCAGCTTCAAAAGAGAAATCATCTTCCATGTCAAAAGCAGCAATCAGATCTTCAGAAGTTTGATTTTCCATCCCAAAATCATCAACTACCATATCAAAAGGTTCTTCTTCTATCTTAAAGTCATCAATTTTATCATTCTCATCAATTGTTTCTATTTCCGGGTCTGGATCTTCGATTTCCAGGCTGGAATCTTCAATCTCAAGGGTCGAATCTTCAATCTCAAGGCTGGAATCTTCGATTTTCAGGCTGGAATCTTCAACCTCAAAATTAAAGTCTTCTATTTCAAGATTATGGTCTTGGGCAACCGTGCTTATTTCCGGTGGGATAATATCTGAGGCCACAGACGGCTCTTTGGGTGGGGCTGGGTAGGCTGTAAAAACATGTTTGCATAGACTGCAACGGACTTTGAGGCCGTTTTCGCTGACCAGTGAATCATCAAGATTGAACTTTGTAAAACATTTTTCACAGGTAATAATCATTGGATTCCCCTTATCCCTAAAGTTTCAGGTCGTAAATGGCAGGCAGGTTTCTGTATTTTTCATTATAGTCCAGTCCATAGCCCACGATAAACCCCTTCTTGAGTGAAAAACATGAGTAATTAACATTAATCTCTACCTCACGTCGCTCATGTTTGTCAATTAAAGAGCAAATTTTTACAGACCTGGCGTTTAAAAGCTCTATGAATGAAATTATCTTTTGCAGTGTTTTTCCCGTATCCACAATATCTTCAACCAGCAAAACATCCCGGCCCGCCAGGTCGATATCCGGTTGTTTGGTAAATATAATCTGGCCGGTTGAGCTGTCCCCGTCATAGGAAGATGCACCAATAAAATCAATTTCATGGTCAATGCCGATGTGCCGGGTCAGATCGGACACAAAAATGAAAGCGCCTTTTAAAATGCCGACAATGACCAGATCTTTATCCTTGTAATCCTGCGATATTTCCTGGCCGATGCGTTTAACCTGGGTGTCGATGACGTCTTTGGAGATCAGAGGGATAAGATTTGGCATCAGTTGTTTTATAATCCTGTCTTTCCAAGTTCTTGAATCAGTTGTTTTTGTTGATCAGTCAATTTTTTGGGCAGTGTTAGGTTAATCACAACAAAAAGATCACCGCAACCTGTTCCTTTCATATGGGGGATTCCTTTTTTGGGAATCCTCATTTTTGCTTTGGGATTGGTTCCGGCAGGCAGCTTGAGATTAAGGGCTGTCCCATCCGGTGTTTCAATCTCAATGGTGTCGCCCAAAAGAGCCTGGGAAAGCAATACCTGTCTGGACATCAAAATATCATGGTCTTCAATGGTTGTTCCAGGTTCAGTAACCGGGCTTGCTTTAATATAAAGGTTGCCGGCAGGGCCGCCATGGGGACTTATCTCACCTTTTCCGGTCAGCCTGATTTTTTTGCCGGGGATCATTCCTTTGGGGATTTTGACATCAATGGCCCTGGCCTGGCCACCCTGGTTGATGGTGATGGTTTTCTGGGTGCCGTTGATGATCTCCTGAAGGGTTAGGGGAATCTCATATTCAATGTCCCGGCCTTTGGGGGGGGCCTGTTGCTGCTGACGGCCACCACCCATGTTCTGAAAAAACGGGTTGCCGCCGCCCATGCTTGAGAATCCGCCGCGTTGACGACCGCCACCCCCGCCAAATCCAAACTCTTTTAAAATATCTCCCAGATCAAAGTTTCTGAAAATGTCTTCCTGGGAAAAACGGTTCTGGAAATCGGCTGACCCATAGGTGTCATACTGTTGTTTTTTTTCAGGGTCACTTAAAACCGCATAGGCTTCACTGAGCTTTTTAAATTTATCTTCTGCAGCTTTATCCCCTTGTGTTTTATCCGGGTGATACTTTAAGGCCAGTTTACGGTAAGCTTTTTTGATTTCAGCCGGGCTGGCTGTTTTATCAACTCCCAATATCTTGTAATAATCTTCTGCCATTGATCGATCCCTGTATAATTAATTCAATTATTTTAGCTGGTTGTGCTTCCTATAGTAAGGGTTAATCTTTTTTAGTCAAGGCGTTTTTTTGGCTTAGAAAGGCCTTGATCGTTACCATCAAAACCGATATGGCCGAAGGGGTCATGCCATCTATTCTGGATGCCTGGCCCAGGGATATGGGTAGAATCTGCCCCAGTTTTTCTTTCAGTTCATTGGAAAGGCCTTGAATGGTTGAATAATCAAATGGATCCGGGATATTGATTTTTTCAAGATCCAGGTATTTTTTAATCTCATTAATCTGCCGGTTGATATAGCCTTCATATTTGACCAGGATTTGAACCTGCTCTTTGGCCCGGTCATGAACGGGTTTTGGGGGCGGGCAGATATCTGATACTGAACCATAATCCAGCTCAGCCCGTTTTAACAGTTGATCAAGGGTCACGCCGTTTGTGATGGGGTTGCTTTTCCGGGCAGTTAAACAGGCATTGATTTTTTCTGTGGGTTTGGCAACAGCCTTTTGTATCCGAAGAATCTCATTTTGGGTCTGGCTGATAATGTCGTTGCAAAAGTTTAACCGTTCATCATCCACCAGGCCAAGTTCGTGGGCGATACTCACCAGTCTTAAATCTGCATTGTCTTCTCGGAGCATCAGCCGGTATTCAGCTCTTGAGGTGAACATCCGGTAAGGTTCGCTGGTGCCCCGGGTCACAAGGTCATCCACCATTACCCCCATATAGGCCTGGGACCGGTCAAGAATAAAGGGTTTGCGTTTTTGAACCTTGCAGGCGGCATTGATACCGGCCCAGATTCCTTGCGCACCGGCTTCTTCATACCCTGAGGTGCCATTGATCTGGCCGGCCAGGAACAGTCCTTTGATCTTTTTGGTTTCAAGCGTGGGTTTCAATTGTAAAGGATTAATATAGTCATATTCAATGGCATAGGCCGGCCGCATGATTTTTGCCGATTCCAGCCCCTTTACCGATCGAACCACCTGGTACTGGATTTCCAGGGGCAGACTGTTGCCCAGTCCGGATGCATAGATCTCTTTGGTGTTCATGCCTTCATATTCCAGGATCACATGATGGCTTTCCCGGTCCGGGAATTTGACGATCTTATCTTCAAATGACGGGCAGTATCGTGCTGACTGACCTTTAATATGGCCGCCATACAATGCAGAATATTTTAAATTTTTCCGGAGAATTTCATGGGTGACAGGATTGGTCGCTCCCATAAAACTGGGCAGCATCGGATTTGAAATGTCTGTTGTTGAATAGGAAAAGGGTTTGGGATCGCTGTCTGAACCATGAACCCGGAACTGAGAAAAGTCAATGGAGTCGGCATGAATCCGTGGCGGTGTGCCTGTTTTCATTCTGCCGATCACAAAGCCTAAATCCGCCAGGTTCTGAGCCAGGCCGATGGAGGAAAATTCCCCGGCCCGTCCGGCTTGAATTTTCGATGCCCCGATGTGAACCGTGCCTTTTAAAAAGGTGCCTGTGGTTATCACCACTGCACTTGCATGATATTCAAACCCGGTCTGGTCAACAATGCCTTTAATCTGGTTGTTTTCAACGATCAATTCTTCGACCATGGCCTGTTTGAGATCCAGATGATCCATTTTTTCTATGGCAGCCTTCATGTTCTTTGAGTACAAAAACTTATCATTCTGTGTTCTGGTGGAATGGACGGCCGGGCCTTTCCGGGTGTTTAACGTCCGGTATTGAATGGCAGAAGAATCCGAGATTTTAGCCATCTGACCGCCAAGGGCATCGATTTCCTTGACCATCTGTCCTTTTGCCATTCCGCCGATAGACGGACTGCAGGGCATGGAGGCGATTTTATCCATGTCAATGGTCAGCAATAAGGTTTTACACCCCATGCGGGCTGCGGCAAGAGCGGCTTCACACCCTGCATGACCGGCACCGATTATAATTACATCATATGTGTTTATTTTAAAAGTCATAACGGGTTAATATATAATCGCTTGGCCCTTTGGTCAAATTAAAAAGCTGGACAACACTATAAAAGAAGCGTTTTATAATATCATTGTTTTAAATGGCAATATCGATTCATGAAAGAAGGAACCAGGCTTGAGAATTCTTTCCTGATTTGTTGTGCCTGGCAGGGCATGGCCGTTATATGGAAGAACTTAAAAAAACCTTTGCGTTTCTTTCATGCATTATTGTGGGCAGGCCAGGGTAAAATACCAGGGCGGTCCATAACCGTCAGTGGGGAAGTTAAAATGCTAAAACCCAATATGGCAGTGAAGAATGATCAGGATGGTTTAACCGTTCCCGAAGGGCTTCCGACGTTAATTGATGCCCATGTCCATATTTTCCCGGACACTGTGTTTAGGGCAATCTGGAAATGGTTTGATGAAAATGCCTGGCCCATTCGATATCAGATGAGCACCCGACAGATATTTACATTTCTTTTGTCACGCAAGGTGAAGCACATCATTGCGCTCCAGTATGCGCATAAGCCTGGAATCGCAAGATATCTGAATCAATATATGGCTCAAGAATGTCGAGAATTTAATCACCAGGTTACAGGGATGGCCACTGTCTTTCCCGGCGAGGAGGATGCCCAAACAATATTGCAGGATGCGTTTGATTCAGGTCTGGGCGGGTTAAAACTGCATGCCCATGTTCAATGTTTTGATATGAACGCTGATCACATGAATGGTTTGTATGAATGCGCCAGAATAAATCAAAAACCTGTGATCATGCATGTGGGAAGAGAACCAAACAGCCCGGCTTACGCTTGCGATCCCTATCAGTTATGCAGTGCTGAAAAACTGGAGCGCATTTTGAAAGAGTTTCCAGACCTTAAGGTTTGTGTTCCTCATTTGGGATTTGATGAGATTGGCGCATATCAAAAAATGATTGAAACCTATGACAATCTCTGGCTGGACACAACCATGGTGATCTCGGATTATTTTCCCATTCAAGAAAAGTTGGGACTTGAGCAGTATCGATCGGATCGAATAATGTATGGGTCTGATTTTCCAAACATCCCTTATGCATGGGACAGTGAACTCAGAGAATTGAAAAACAGTGGGCTTGCCCCTGATACTTTGGAAAAGATAACACACAAAAATGCCATAGCGTTTTTCAATCTTAATTTGTAGCCATCTGCCAGAGGGACAGCCACAGGGGCAGGGCCAGAATGCAGGCAAGATGCTGGATCAGCATCATGCTTCCAATGGCCTGACTGTCACCGCCATAGTTTTTAACCATGAGCATCAGGTTGGTGGCGGGCGGGCAAGAAGCCTGGATCATGACAAGGATGCAGAACAACGGCATGGTTCGATACAGGCCTGTCTGAAAAAGCACAGCAAAAACAACAGCCGGAACCAGGACAAATTTTACCATATTAACAATCACCATATCATTGACAGGCGGCAGGTTCTTGAGCGAAATGCTGCCCAAAGTGGCACCCAGAACAAAGATGGCCATGGGGACGGTTGCCTGTCCCAGAAGAGCAATGGAACCCATTACCGGGGATGGTAAAAAAGTATGAATAGTGGTGAATACAAGAAAAATAGAAATAATAATTGCCACAAACGGGGGGGTGATAAAATCTTTCCAATGGATTTGAGTATTGTCCTTTCCGGAAATAAGAACCTTTCCCAGGCTCCACAGTATGGGTGTAAGACCCAGGACAAGAAGAAAAATATATAAGGCATAGGTATCAAATTGCTCAGGATAAAGAATCTTGACAATGGGAAGCGGGATATAGACGGCATTCTGCATGCTTGCCAGGGGCAACAGCTGCCGTTTGGCCGGGTTCATCCTGAACAGCAAAGCACTCAGGGCCAGGCCGATCAGTACCAGAAGAATACCGGCAAGGGGCAGCGTCCACCAGAGCGCAAAGGTAGCCGGGTTAAACTGACTGGTGACATTGGATATAATCAGGCAGGGAAGAAAGATAGTGATGGTGACAGAAGACAGGCTTTGAATCTGGGCCTGGGAGACCATTTTTCTTCGGACTAGAATACCGGCGGCACAGGAGATGAGTAAGAGTTGAAAAACGGCATTGAATATGGTCGCAGCGGTTGAAAAAAACATAATATAGGGCCTGTCCGTTGTTGTATGATAAAAAATTATTCGGGTTACCATAGCATAAACAGTGTTTATGTCGAGATTTTTTTTAAATTATTGCCATGAACTCAGGTAGAGAATAGAATACACCCCAGTGTTGCATAAAATTTTTTATTGAAGGATGAAAGCATTTGTATTCAATAACAGTATTATTTAACCTTTAAATCAGGGCTTTTGCACCGATGGGGTCCAGGTTTTAAAAAAATCATAAAACAAAGGTGGAACTATGAAGTTAAACAATGAACTTTTTGCAGTCAATTCTTATATAAATGGTCAGTGGATTGATTCTCCAGTCTTGTTTGATGTTATCAATCCTGCCACTGGGGATGTGGTTGCACAGGTTTGTGATGGCGGGGCTGCAGCTGCCCGGGACGCTGTAGAGGCAGCTTATAATGCTTTGCCTGCCTGGAAAGCCAGAACAGCCACACAACGGTGTGCAATTTTGCGCAAATGGTTTGATCTGATCACAAAACATCAGGATGATCTTGCGGTTATCATGACCCTGGAGCAGGGAAAACCCCTGGCTGAAGCCAAAGGTGAGATCGCCTATGGAGCAGCCTTTATTGAATGGTTTGCCGAAGAGGGCAAGCGGGTCTATGGTGACGTGATTTCCCCACCATCAGCAGACAAACGGATTGTTGTGATCAAGCAGCCCGTGGGTGTGGCTGCGGCAGTGACCCCCTGGAATTTTCCCAATGCCATGATTACCCGGAAGGCTGCACCTGCCCTGGCAGCCGGCTGCACTTTTGTTGTGCGGCCGGCCTCACAAACACCATTGTCTGCCCTGGCCCTGGCCAGACTGGCCCAGGCAGCGGGCATACCTGATGGTGTGTTTAATGTGGTGGTGGGAACCGATGCCAGTGGCATGGGTGAGGTGCTGACACAAAGCCCCAAAGTATCCAAATTCTCGTTTACCGGTTCAACCGCAGTGGGTCGTAAGCTTATGATCCAGTCAGCCAGCACCATTAAAAAAGTTTCTCTGGAATTGGGCGGGAATGCGCCTTTTATTGTGTTTGATGATGCTGACATGGATGAAGCGGTCAAGGGTGCCATTGCTTGTAAATACAGGAATGCCGGTCAGACCTGTGTTTGTGCCAACCGGTTTTTTGTTCAGCAGTCTGTGCATGATGAATTTGTCGACAGGTTTGCAGCCGCTGTTGGGCAATTAAAAGTCGGCAATGGAATGGATCAGGGAACAGCCATTGGCCCGTTGATCAATGCCAGGGCCTTTGAACAGGTCCATGGCCTGGTTCAAGCGTCCATTGACCAGGGGGCTCAGCTGGTCATGGGGGGCAAGGGTCATGGTTTGGGTGGTTTGTTTTATCAGCCAACCATTTTAACCCATGTCACCCATACCATGCCTGTGGCCCGTCAAGAAATATTTGGACCGGTGGCCCCGATTATTTTGTTTAATACAGAAGAGGAGTTGATCCACATGGCCAATGACACTGAATACGGGTTGGCTGCATATTTTTATGCCCGGGATATCGGTCGTATCTGGCGGATTGCCGAAGCCCTGGATTTTGGCATGGTGGGAGTTAATGAAGGTATTATTTCCAATGTGGCAGCACCTTTTGGCGGGGTCAAGGCCTCGGGTATCGGCCGGGAAGGGTCCCGTTACGGGCTGGATGAATACCTTGAGATTAAATATTTGTGCATGGGCGGTATAGACAAATAGTGTGATCCGATAATATGTCACATTGCAATGCAAATTCGTGGTATATTGCCAGGATGATTTGTATGTGGAAAAACAATTTTTAAATAACAGGTGATACCGATGTCAGACATTAAAAATGAATACGGATGGAATGCATCAATGGGCATATCCCTGCATGACAAGATCCGTCAGGATATGAAAAAAGCCATGTTGAACAAGGACAATGCAGTCCGGGACACCATGCGGCTGATCATGGGAGAGTTTTGTTCTCTTACTGTGGACATGACACTGGAAAGTGGAAAAAAGACCTTCCGGGTTAAAACCCCGGAAGAAATAACCGATGATGATCTGCTGGATATCATCCGCAAATTTGTTAAATCAGAAAAAACCGTGCTGGAGTTTAAAAAGCAAACCACTTCAGATTATCTGGAACTGCTCAACCAATACCTGCCCCAGATGGCAACAGCTGAACAGATCGAGCAGTGGGTACAAGACAATGTTGACCTGTCTGGGTTCAAAAGTCCCATGCAGGCCATGGGGAATGTAATGAAACATTTTGGGAAACTGGCTGACGGCAACCTGGTCAAAGAGGTTCTCAAACATATAAAACCTGCTTGAAGACAGTCAGGCCCAATTCGCTTGCATATGGATGGATTCAAGATTTTGCTTTGTAGGCCATGGTAACAAAATTTATATTGACAGGGACTAAAAAAAAACATAACGTTTCTAACGTAACATTGGTTTCATACGTATAATGTTTATTAACCCGCTAACGGCCATGGGCTGCTCTGGTATTTTACCTTGGCCTGCCCACAACAAAGGATGAAAGAAACGCAGTTGTTTTCCAAGTTCTTTCATATAAAACGGTTTCCTTTTTTATGAAATTTAATAACGAAATAATTACGGTTACAGAAGCTGCAAAACTTTGCAAAGTTACCCGTGCAACCATATGGAGATGGGTAAAGTCTGGTTTGCTTAATGCAGGGGTCACAGCCGGTGGTCACTATAGAATATCCCGCGAGGATGTTTGCAGATTAATCAAATCAAAAGACATGACTTGTTGCAGTCGAACACAGATCAACAAGCATAAAGTTCTTATTGTTGATGATGATCCATCCGTACGAAAATTATTAATGATGGCATTAATGAAAAATGAATTTGAGGTGGATTCTGCATCAGATGGTTTTCAAGCAGGTATAAAAATCATTAAATTTCAACCCCATGCAGTGATTCTTGATCTTTATATGCCAAAATTGGATGGGTTTGAAGTGTGTCGGCAGTTAAAAAACGACAACAGCACCTCGACCATAAAAATAGTTGCAATTTCAGGATACGATGAACCAAAAAACAGAGAAAGAATTTTATCCTGCGGGGCGGATCGTTTTTTTGAAAAACCCGTGGATATCAAAGTTATGATTAATGAAATTAATAAGTTAATCAAATTAGAAGAGAATTGATTTTCTATTAAATACATCAAGGAGTTCTATGAAAGTCGATATTGGTCCTGTAACCCGTCTTGAGGGACATCTGAGTATCCATACAACCGTTGAAAACAATGTCATTACAGACGTCAGAAGTGTTGGCGAAATGTTCAGGGGGTTTGAAGTTATTCTTCGGGGAAGAGATCCTTTGGATGCACAACAAATTACCCAGCGAATCTGTGGTGTCTGCCCCTATGCCCATGGCATTGCATCCTCGTATGCCCAGGAAAATGCATACCAGCTAAAAGTCCCGCCCAATGGCCGTATCCTGCACAATCTGATACAGGGGGCAAATCATCTGTATGATTATTTATTGCATTTTTATCAGCTGTCAGCACTGGATTTTGTGGATGTCACCGCAATTTTGGGATACACGGGTTCTGACTCTGATTTAACCGCGCTCAGAGATTGGGTAAAAACAGAGCTGGCTTCAAAATCAAGCTTCCCGGCAGCTCCTTTTTTGCCCAGGCTGTCCGGAAAATACATTTCAGATGCAGATATCAATATCGGTGCTTTAAAACACTATATCGAATCTCTTGAGATCCAGAAAAAAGCCAATAAGGCTTCGGCTATTTTTGGTGGTAAGTTCCCCCATGCCACAGCGATCTTTCCCGGTGGATGCACCCAGGCGCCTACAATCGATCATATTGCCTCATATCGATCATTGATCTTAGAAGTGAAAACCTTCATCCATCAAAGATATATTCCTGATATCCTGGCTGTGGCAGCAGGGTTCCCGGAATATTGGAATATCGGCCAGAGCAAGGGCGGCTTTCTTTCCTTTGGACTTTTGCCCCTGGGACCTGAACCGGACAGCAAACGTTTGTTTGCTCCTGGTGTATTGTTTGAAGGCAAGATTTCCCCGGTGGATTTTGATGCCATTAAAGAGGATGTAAAATATTCTAAATACTCATCTGCTTCCGGCTTAAAAGTTAAAGACGGTGACTTAATCCCCGACCCCCATAAACCCACTGCCTATTCATGGATAAAAGCACCGCGGTATCAGGGAAAAATGGTGGAAGTCGGCCCGACAGCCAGAGTTCTGGTGGATTATCTTCAAAACAGCAACCCCAGGATCAAGCAACTGGTTGATAAGTTTGCCGGTATTGCAGGCATTGGGGCTGGTCAATTGAATTCTGTTCTTGGCCGACATCTGTGCCGTGCCATATCTGCTGTTGTTATTGCTGATTTTCTTCTGGAGGAGACCGAGCGGATTGATGTTAACGGACCATATATGGCCCAGTATGATCTTCCAGGTTCTGGAGAAGGATTCGGGTCGACTGAAGCATCGCGGGGGGCACTGCTCCACTATATTAAAATCAAAGATTATAAAATTGAAAAATATGAATGTGTCGTGCCCACTACCTGGAATTGTTCGCCCAGGGATGACAACGATCAGCCCGGTGCACTTGAATCTGCACTGATCGGAACGGTTGTTGAAAATCCTGAGGAACAGATTGAGTCCAATAGGATTATACATTCTTTTGACCCGTGTTTAGCCTGCGCAGTACATTAAATAACGGCCATGGGCCGCCTTGGTATTTCACCTCGGCCTGCCCACAATAAAACATGAAAGAATTCAGTGAGTTGACCTGTTCTTTCATATAAAACCCAAGGATTTAAAAACGCAAACTTTTTAATTGTTCGGTGAGGATAAATCTATGATCGATAGACGTCAATTCTTGAAAATGGCTGCCTGTTTAAGCGTCTCTTTTGGTATTTCCAATTTTCCTTCAATTGTGGCTGCCGCCTTAAAAGAGATCGACTATAAAACGGTTCCAAGACTTTTATATCTGCAAGGACAATCCTGTTCCGGCTGCTCGACCTCTTTGCTACAGGCAGAGTCTCCCAATGCTGTTTCCATGATCACTCAATATTCAAAACTAGCTTTTCATGCGGATTTGTCTGCCACATCCGGTAAACAGGCCTTGAACCTGATTGAAGAGTATATTTCAGGCCGGGCCGGAGAATACTTTCTTGCCGTAGAAGGTGCCATCCCCTATGGAATGCCGGAAGCCTGTATCATGGGCGACAAGCCTTTTAGCGATTATTTAACGGCTGCTGCCAAGACCATGAGCGGGGCTGTCGCCATCGGCACCTGCGCCAGTCATGGCGGTATCCCTGCTGCCGAAGGCAATCTGACCGATGCTGTCAGCTTGAAAGAGTTTTACAAAAGAAAACAACTTACGCCCCTGGTGATTGACATTCCAGGATGTTCGGTTCATCCGGACTGGGTATGGAAAACCATTATTCATCTGGTGCAGATTGGCCTGCCAGAACTAACCAATGGTCAGCCCGACTTATTTTTCAGCCGCAAAGTCCATGAACTTTGCCCGCGATACCATGATTTTCAGCAGGAAATGTTTGCTGAAAAACTGGGAGAAAAAGGATGCCTTTTCAAATTAGGATGCCTGGGTCCGGACACTTATGCCGACTGTCCCACACGATGGTGGAATGGTGGACAAACCTGGTGTATTGACGCCAATGCTCCTTGTATCGGTTGTGCTGCCCCCATGTTTGCTGCAAAAAAGGATTTTCCATTTTACAGATTATTTGAACAGGCAGCGATCGGCAATAAATGATGATATTCTAACGAAAAGAACCTTAAAAAATTAAAGGAGAGGAGCATGTCTGCTTCGTTGGGCCAGAAGAAAGAATTTATGTTTGCAGGATTACAGATTCGTCAGAAAATTTTTGCCGGCAGTTTTGGAATATTGATTGCCTCCATGGTTTTGGCTTTTATTATCATTTTTTTAAGGGGGAGGGGGGCCAGTGCCGAAGGCACGCTGTTCATCGAAAGGCTTCCAATCGTTCTTGGTGTTTTATGCGCAGCGTCGGTTCTATCCGGGTATATGCTATGGGTGATGGCCGGCAGGATTTGTCGACCTATAATTGCCTGTTTTGATTTTGCAGTTGAAATCAGCAAGGGTAATTATTCTTCAGCCTGCAGTATTGAAAATGCCGGCGAAATTGGCGTAATTGCAGGTATTTTAAAAGATTTGGCAGTCAAACTTGAGGCAGAAGAAAAAAATCATAAACAGGCAAATCTTGAACAGAAAGGCCTTTATGATGATATCAAATCAAATGCGAATCAATTGCATGAAACGGTTGCCGGTCTTTCAAGGGCGGCAACCGATTTGACACAAAAATCTGAAAGTATAGCAAAAGAGTCAAACACGGTTGCTGCTGCCACACAGGAGATGAGTGTTAATATAGCGTCTGTTTCAGAGGCCGCCGGGTATTTACAAAAGAATATGGATTCAATAACGATCGTGACAGATGAGATGACCAGTACCATTGGCGAGATTACCAAAAATTCCGAGCAGGCCAGAGTGATCACTATGGAGGTTAAGTTGTGTGTCGATAAAGCCTTTGAGAAAATTGATATTTTGGGAAAGGCTTCCGAGGAAATTACCTCGGTCATTGATACCATTGTCGAGATTGCTGAACAAACAAAGCTGTTGGCTTTGAATGCAACCATTGAAGCGGCCAGGGCTGGAGAGTCTGGTAAAGGATTTGCCGTTGTTGCCGGGGAAGTGAAGGATCTGGCTGCCCAGACCAATAAAGCCACGCTTGATATTAAACACAAAATTGAAGCCATGAGCAGTTCCACTCAAAGCACTATCATTGAGATAAAAAAAATAAATGACGTGACACACAACATGACGAACATTGTAGAAACAATAGCGGCAGCAATTCAAGAGCAGAGTGTTTCGAGCAATAATATCGCTGACAACGTCAACGGGGCCGCTCTTCAGACCAAAGAAGTTAGCTCCAATGTTGTTCAGACTGCCGCAGCCGTGTCGCAAATCACCAATGGTATGAGCAAGGTCAACGAAAACATTACGGATATAAGAACTGCTCTGGCTGGTATCAGCAGCAGTTCTGAACACCTTACAAAGGTGGAAAGGCACCTGCTTGGTTCGATCGCATAGTAAATTACCAATACTGACCACAGGATGAAAGGTATAGAGCATGTCAGGCTATGATTTGAAACAGATCAAGCTATTGCTTGTTGAAAACGGTTACGTGAAGATTTACAGGAATTAAATAGATGACTGTTCAACTGATTGCTTCTAAAATTAAATTGTTAATAAGAATTTTTTATTCTACAGAAAATAGATGAGGTTATTCCCATGATCAAAAATGCTTTTACCAATCTTCCCTTTAATTTAAAAATACTGTTACCCATTCTCATCGTTCTTCTGTTTTTTCTGAATATCGGCGGATATCTTATTAGCGATTTTGTAAAAAAACAGATGACCACAACCTATATGGATTCAGTACAAACCCTGGCCCATTCAATCCAGGATGGTGTCAAGAGTTCTCTGGAGAGGGGTCAGATGAAAAATTTTAAAAAATTACTATCCAGTCAGAAGAAGATCAAGGGTGTATTAGAGGTTTCGCTTTATGATCGGCAAGGAATCATCAACCTGTCCTCTACTGATCTCACTTCAGTTCGTTCCAGCGTGCCGCCTGAAGTATTTGACAAGTTTTCTTCATCGCATGATCCGGTTCAGATTATTGAAAAAGATTCTGTCCTGATTTATACGCCCCAAATAGTCTCTGCAGATTGTATTCGATGTCATCCCACCTGGAGCATCGGCAAACAAGGCGGCATTATGTCACTTACCTATGATCTAAGAGAACTTCATGATGCTTTGAATAAACAACATTTTGTGCTGATCATCGGTATTGTTTTTTTCCTTGTTATTGTCAGTCTGTTTATCGTAGTGATTGCAAAATCAATTACCAAACCAATGGTCAGCATGACCGAATCCATGGAAAAACTGGCAGCCGGCAACCTTGAAATCCAGATCCCGGCCCAGGAACAAACAGATGAAATCGGCAAGATGGCTAAGGCTGTTAAAATCTTTCAGGAAAACGCAATTGAGAAAGTACAGCTGAAAGAAGAGCAGGAAAAGACCAAAATCAGGAATGAAAAAGAACAAAAAGAGATGATGGAAAAAATGACTGAGTCCTTTCACTCAAGCATTGGAACGGTTATTAGCGCAATTTTAACAGCAGCTACGGATTTGCAGGGGTCTGCCCTGAAAATGAACGAGACTGCTGATAAAACTCACCAACAGTCTTCATCTGCTGCAGCCGCTTCCAAACAGACCTCGACAAATGTTCTCAGCGTGGCCTCTGCCACTGAGGAATTAACTGCCTCTGTGGGAGAGATAAGCGAACAGGTGACAAGTTCGTCGGCAATTGCAAGAAGTGCTGTTAAAAAAGCACAGAATACCAATGAAATGGTGGGAAGTCTGACCACAGCCTCCCAAAAAATTGGTGATGTGGTCCAATTGATCACTGACATTGCAAAACAAACCAACCTTCTGGCTTTAAATGCAACCATTGAAGCCACCAGAGCTGGAGAAGCCGGTAAAGGGTTTGCGGTTGTTGCAAATGAGGTTAAAGAGTTGGCTAAACAGACAACAGCCGCCACCACTGAAATTGCTGAACATATTAGTGGTATACAAAGTGCCACTCGGGGTGCTGTTTGTGCAATTAACGATATAACCCAGACAATCAATACTATTGATGAGATTTCAACAATCATTGCCGCTGCAGTAGAGGAGCAGTCTTCTGTAACCAGCGACATTGCTGAAAGCACGAACCAGGCGGCATCCGGCACGCAAGAGGTAACACATAGCATTACCATTGTGACCCATGCTGCCAACGAAACCGGACAAGCCGCAAGTCAAGTGCTGGCCAATGCGGACGAACTGTTAAAACAAGCCGATGTTTTGCAGGATGAAGTTGAAAAGTTCTTATCACAGATAAGGCCGAGCTAAGCAAAAGAGGAATCGCATGTCCATTATTGAAGATCAAGAAATTATCAATGATTTTATCCAAGAGGCACTGGAGCATCTTGACGGCATTGAGGATGACCTGCTGAACATAGAGCAAGCAGGAGAAAACTTTGATGAAGATATCGTCAACAAGGTATTTCGAGCCGTCCATACGATCAAGGGAGGAGCCGGTTTTCTTGGTCTGAAGACGGTAGAAGCACTATCCCATCACAGTGAAAACGTAATGGTAAAAATCCGTGCCAGGGAGCTTATCCCGACACCAGGCATTATATCAACATTGCTTGATGCCATGGATACCTTGTCAACATTAATCAATCGATATGAAAGTTCAAATGAAATCGATATTTCCAGCAATTTGGCCGATTTAAACGCGATTTGTATAGGAGAAGCCCCTCCAGAGAATAACAATCTGGAGAGCAAATCATCGCCTGCCCATGCATCATCCAAGATTCCCCCTATAATCTTGACTGATGAGAAACCAGCCGTTTCACTGGCAAAAGATCCTTTGCTCAAAGTAGAGCAATCAGTGATTGATGCTTCTTTTAAACAGGGCAGTTTTCTTTATATTTTAGAATACAACCTGTTAAACGATACTGAAACCAGGGAAAAAGAATGTGCAAAAATCATAGAAGAGCTCAAAGAAACCGGAGATATTTTAGCCACCAATATTGACATTGAAGCTTTAGCTGAATCCATTCAAAAAAATGGGAATCGGCTCATTGTTATCTTTGCGACAATAGTGGAAAATGACCTGATTGGAAATTTTTTCGATATTAATCCTGATAAAATTCAGCAGATTACCCCGGGTGATCTGGAAATGGCTGATCTGGAACCGGTTGTCTTGCCGTCTTCCACTGTCCCCCAACAAAAGCAATCAGTTGAAGCCAGTCCAGTTTCAATTCCAGCGGTATCCACAGTAACAGCTGTTCCAAAAATAATAGAGAAACCCAAACCGACCCCGGTTAAAGATTCTTCGGCTAAAGTGGAACAAAAATCAGACAACCTTCGGGTCAATGTCAGGCTGCTGGACACCTTGATGACCCTGGCTGGTGAACTTGTTTTGACCAGAAACCAACTGGTTCAGGCAGTATCTTCCCGAAAGGTCATGGGCATTGACAATATTTCTCAACGTCTCAATCTGGTAACCTCTGAGCTTCAAGAAGCAATCATGAGCACCCGAATGCAGCCCGTAGGCAATGTCTTTAACAAATTTAAGCGGATTGTCCGTGATCTTTCCAAAAATCTTGGGAAAAAAATCGATCTTGTTATTGAAGGAGAAGAGGTTGAGCTGGACAAAACCATTATTGAATCCATTGGTGACCCTTTGACCCATCTGGTCAGAAACTCTGTTGATCATGGTATTGAAATGCCTGAAGAGCGAATTGCAGCCAATAAACCGGAAACCGGAATTTTGCGAATAACAGCCTATCATGAAGGTGGTCAGGTTATGATTGCCATTGAAGATGACGGGGCCGGCATAAATATTGAACGGGTTAAGGAAAAGGTCTTGAGCATGGGGCTGCGAGAATCCTCTTCCCTTGATGAATTAAGCGATAAAGAAATTGCAAACCTCATCTTTTTGCCCGGCATGTCAACGGCAAAGGAAATCACTGACATTTCCGGCCGGGGAGTCGGGATGGATGTTGTTAATACAAATATATCCAAAGTTGGCGGAACGGTCGATATTGATACTACACCGGGCAAAGGGTCCATGATCATTATTAAGCTGCCCTTGACCCTGGCCATTATACCCAGTTTAATTGTCACCGTGCAAAAAGAGCGGTATGCTGTTCCCCAGGTCAATATGGTAGAGCTGGTAAGAATACCTGCAGCAAAGATCAAGGAAAGGATAGAAAAAATCGGTTCTGCCATTGTTATGCGCCTCAGGGGTGAACTTTTGCCGCTGATCAAACTTACGGATGCTCTCGGTATTGAAGATCGATATTATGTCTCTGACGACACAGGGGAGCAGTCCCTGGACAAACGGACCCTCACTGAAGATCGACGGCAGTTGCAAATCAATAAAATTGTCCGGCAGGCTGATATGGAAACGGCAGTCTCTGACGAAGAAAAACGCACCGCTGCAGACAGGCGGACCAGCCCGATGAGCGCTTATAACGTTCTGGTGGTCTCTGTCGGAGACTATCATTATGGTTTAATTGTGGACCAGGTGCTTGACTCTGAAGAGATAGTGGTCAAACCAGTCGGAACTCATTTGCGTGACTGCGAATGTTATGCGGGCGCTTCTGTTCAGGGTGACGGCAAGGTGGCGCTTATTTTAGATATCATCGGCATCAGCAATATCATGAACCTGAGAACCGTTTCAAAATCTGCTCAGGAACAGGCCCTCCAGAGAGCTGAGAGCAAAACAGTGAAAGACACCCAATCTTTGCTGCTTGTCTGCAATGCACCGGATGAGCAGATAGCCATCCCTTTGGACCTGGTTTCAAGAATAGAATTGTGCAAGATAAAAGACATCAAAATCACCGGAGGGCGAAAAAATATTCAGTACCGCGGTGCTCCGCTGCCTCTGTTCAGTCTTGATGAGGTTGCTGATGTCGGCTCACCCAATACAGACAGCCCGACCTGCTATATTATCATCTTCTCCATAAGCGGCAAGGAGGTTGGTTTTATTATGTCGGATATTATCGATATTATCCGGGGGACGTATATTATCGATGAAATGACCCACAAACAGCCAGGGATTATGGGTTCAACCATTATTAACGGAGAAATTACGTTGCTGGCTGATCTTTATGGGGTTATTGACACCATTATGCCGGAGTGGACCAAAGCATTAAAGTCTAAAATAAAAGATGACAGCCCTGCAAATATCCTGGTGGTTGAAGATTCCCCATTCTTTCTCAATCAAGTCGTATCATTCCTCACTGAAATCGGTTACAAACCATTCACAGCGACTGATGGTATAGAAGGAATGGCTGTGTTGAACAGGGAAAAAGTTGATATCGTACTGACCGATATTGAGATGCCCAATATGAATGGACTGGAGATGGCTAAAAAGATACGTGCTGATGAACGATTCAAGAACCTGCCCATTATCGCAGTCACAAGTCTGGCTGGAGATGCTGCGGAAAGAGAGGGAATAGATGCCGGTATTAATGATTACCTGGTAAAGCTGGACCGGGAAAAAATAATTGCCTGCGTTAAGAAGTATCTTGGGTAAGATGCAATCCTTATTGCTCAAGAGAACAGATGAAGTCAGCAGACTCCAAAACAAAATATTTTAACAGAGATGAAACAATTATGAATGTATCTAACGAAAGCCCGGACATTGAACTTGCCCTTTTTCAAATCGGAGACATGCTTTGCGGACTTGACACACGCCATGTGCAGGAAATCAACCATAAATTTGAAATTACCCCTGTTCACAGGGCTCCTGATTATGTCCGGGGCGTTATAAACCTTCGCGGTGAGATTGTTACAGTAATCGATCTGCACAAGAAATTTAATATGCTTCCCAGTGAAGCTGATGACGACACCCAGGTTGTGTTTGTCCGTTATGAAGAAGAGTGCATTGCCTTGCTGGTGGACAATATTTATGATGTTGTTATTGCACACCATTTCGATATTTCTGCTCCACCGTCAAATGTTGACGGGATAAGTGGTACATTTATCAACGCCGTCTATCGCATGGAAAAAGATCTGGTGATTATTCTGAACTTGGATGAGTTGCTCAAAAAATGATGCATTGTCATGAATACAAGGACATGACTCTGCCGGAGAAAAGCACAGATGCCCAAACGCTTATTGCGAGTCCTGGTTGTTGATGATTCTGTCTTGTACAGAAAAGTTCTTTCAAATGTCCTTTCCAATATTCCAGGTGTTGAGGTTGTTGGGACTGCAACAGATGGCAAGGTGGCATTGGCAAAAATATTTCAGTTAAAACCAGACATGCTGACGCTTGATTTTGACATGCCCGAAATGAACGGACTTGAGGTTTTAGAACATGTCAGGATAGATCATCCCGATTTAAAGGTCGTTATGGTTTCGGCCCATACAAAAGAAGGTGCTGCCATAACATTAAAAGCGCTTGACCTTGGCGCATTGACCTTTGTCACCAAACCTAAAACTGAAAATCCATTAGAAAGCAATACTATTCTTTTTGATCAGTTGCTCCCTGTTGTACAAGAGATCATGGCTCAGATACAGCCATCACAATCGACCATCATTGATGCTGCGCCAAGAAAACCAATATCCCGGACAGGGACTGGATGTATTCAAATAGTCGCCATCGGTATATCCACCGGTGGTCCTAAAGCATTGGCCCAGCTTATTCCCTGTCTTCCTGAAGATTTTCGTATTCCTGTTGTCATTGTCCAGCACATGCCGTCAGAGTTTACTGCCGCATTGGCAGAATCACTTGACCAGAAAAGTGCGTTGAAAGTCATAGAAGCTGAAAATGGTATGGAGCTTATGCCTGGTACAGTTTTTATTGCCCCGGGCGGAAAGCAGATGAAAATTGTCCATGTTTGGGGAAAATGCATGCTTGAAGTTAATGATGATCCGCCGGAGAATCACTGTCAGCCGTCGGTAGACTATTTGTTTCGGTCTGTATCAAAGATGTATGGAAAACATGCCCTTGGTATTATCATGACCGGTATGGGGTCTGATGGGGTTCTGGGCTTGCGGTTGATGAAGCGGCTGGGCGCTCAGATTATTGCCCAGGATAAGCAAAGCTGTGTCGTTTTTGGGATGCCGGGTGAAGCCATTAATGCCGGTGTTGTTGACTATGTTGTGCCTTTGAACCAGATTGCAACTAAGATTTTACAGCGGGTCGGGGTATGCGAATAAGCATCAAAGAGCTGACGGCGCTGGCAGTGATCGTCCACAAACAGTGTGGTATCGTTTTGACTGAAAATAAGGCCTATCTTATAGAAAGCAGACTTCAACCACTTTTTGAAGAATATGGTCTTTCTTCTTTTGAAGATCTGATTGCCAGGGCAAATGACTCTTCACAATTGACCAGCCATATCGTTGATCTGATGACCACAAATGAAACCTCTTTTTTCCGGGATAAAAGGCCTTATGCGTTGTTAAGGGAAAAGCTGCTGCCGGATTTGCAGGTCAGGTGGGGACAAAAGAGCGGCCATCTGAATATCTGGAGTTCTGCATGCTCAACCGGCCAGGAAGTGTATTCCATTGCCATAACCCTTATGGAGTATTTCAAAGAAAAAATTTTTACCCATAATATCAAAATCAAAGCCTCTGATATCTGCGATTCAGCAATAGCAATAGCCAGCCGCGGCCGGTATTCAAATTATGAAGTCAGCCGGGGGTTGAGTGCCGTTCAATTGAAGCGATATTTTACCAGGGAAGATTCACACTGGAAAATCAAAGATGACCTGAGGAGTATGGCCCATTTTGAAAAAATGAATCTGCTGCAGCCTAAAATTGAATGTCGAAAATTTGATATTATTTTTTGCCGGAACGTGGCGATATATTTCAGCAAAACAGACCGCCAGCGATTATTTCAAAGCCTGTCATCATGTCTGAATGAAAACGGCGTTCTGATCATTGGTGCTACAGAATCCTTGTTTGATATTAATCAACAATTAAAGAGAAAGGATTACAAAGGTACTGCATATTATATTCTCAAAAAATAGCAGCCATAAAGATAATCCTTTGATACCGTGCAGAAGTGTATGGCTGGTATTTTAATTTTAATCAATATCAGCCCAATATGGCAGAAACTCTTGCTATAAGCTGCTCCGGCTCAGTTGGTTTTACCAGATAACCTGACACTTTTAATTCTTTTGCCTTGACAATCTCATCTTTTCTGGAGCTTGAAGAAAGAATAATAAATTTTGAATTTGCATTAAATTCTCTGATTTTTGTAATGGCTTCAAATCCACCCATTTGGGGCATATTAATATCCATGAGTGTTAAATCAGGATTGAATGTTCGGTGGATTCTTATCCCTTCCTCTCCATTTTCCGCCTCTTTTATATTTGCGCCTTCTTCTTTCAGAATTTGAGAGATAATATTTCTCATCACCCTTGAATCATCAACAAGGAGTATTTTTTTGCCTTTGATTTTGCTTTCAGTTTTTTCATCAAAATCTACTCTTAGAATAATCTGTCCTGCTGAACTTTCCGGTTCTGTGCTGGAAATATCAAGAATGATGATATATCCTTTCAAAGTACCTGAAATTTCACTTTTATAACTTTTTTGGTAAACAGGCGTGTCAAATTTTACTTTCAAGCCAATGCTGTCCCAGTCTGATATGGTTCGTCCAACCACTACATTTAAAAATTCATTCAACAAATCGGTAGAATCATCGCCGATTTGTTCAAGCTTGCCCATTCCAAGTCTTTCTGCAATGGCAGACGCTAGTTTTAAAGCATCCTGAACGCTGTTGAATGTCAGGACGAATTTTCCGTTAACCTTTTTGTCATAATCAGTATAGGATATGATATGGGCAAATTGTAAAACACTCTTTTCCTTGAGAACCTGCCTTTTTTCTGCACCTGTAACCTTCAAGTGGGTCATTTGCTCTATGCCTGATTTATAGGCATTAATCAAAATATTGATGTGTTCATTGAATTGGTCCATAAAGTCTCCGGATGTGTCGTCAAAATAAATAATCTTACAGAAAATATGGTTTGTTATCAAGTGTTAATATATTTCAAAGCCACTGCTTAATTCTGCTTTAAATATGAGAAAACTTAATTATAAAAATAAGCCGCACTTTTTGACGGCATAATTGTTTTTTCAATATGCTCCAGCTCCATGAAAATCACCAGATTCCCATCTATTTGTTCTTCGTGTACCACACCGGTTACCCTGACCCAGTCATTGTTCTTTATTTGCAGATTATTGTCTTTTTTGATCACAAGTCCAATGGGTTGGGCATCGGCCGCACAACAGGTTATAAGGTATCTGAACACAATCGCCATGTCTTTATTCTTCCCTACAGGTTCATAGAACAGGCCCTCGACGCTCACTTTGCTGCCTTTATAGGTATCCCATTCCTGTGTCAGCCTGGGAATGGACATGTCAAGTGTTTCAGCCGCTTTTTTCTGTATCGCTTCAGGCGCTGTCATCCGGGTGGTTTTCAGGGGCGCAGCCATTGTTCGTTTGGACAATGCATAGCTGCCAAGGGTGTTGTCTCCTGCAGCAAAAATAAATGCGATGGGAAGCAGGGTAATCATTCCCTTTATCATTGAGTCTTGTGCATGATGTTTTGTTTTGGAAAACAAGAAACTTACGGCAAAAAGACTGCAGATAAAAAGGCTCAGATAAATCAGAATGCCAAATTGTGGTTTTAAAAACAGGTAATACCGGTTGTTATATATCAAAACTCCAGAAGTGATGACCCACGCAGCCATGACAGCAAAGGGCATGCTGACAAAAAAAACTTTATTTTTTTCTTGATTTACAGCCATCCTGAAGCCTTCAAAAAAAGCATTGCAAAGAAGACAAAAACAATGACCAGGCTTGAAAGCGTGATGATCATTCTTTTGGTGAACACACTCAGATACATCATGATAAGTTTGATATCCAGCATGGGTCCCAGCACCAGAAAGGCAAGCTGGGCCGAAAGCGGCACACCGGCAGGCTGAAAGGAAGATGCTATAAAAGCGTCTGCCTCACTGCACAGGTTAAGGACCACTGCAAGCACCATCATTAAAACAATGGCAGTGACAGGCCCTGACATGACAGAAAAGAAGATCTGCCTGGAGACAAAGGTTTGCAGGGCAGCGGCGATAAAGGCGCCCATGATGAGAAACCGGCCGATATCATAAAAATCTGCTGCCCCATGCTGGAAAGCGGCAAACACTTTTTTTCTCAATGGCTGGTTTTTTAAATCTTCATTGTCGTGACACAGGCTGCATGTATGGGCTGATGCAGCTTCCACCAGGGTCTGGGTCCTGGACAGGCATGCTTCAATAATCAGTCCGACTATCACTGCAATGAAAAAACCTGCAAAGGATCTTAAAACAGCAATTTTAAAATTCAAAGAATAGGCAACATAGGTTGATGCAAACACCAGGGGGTTGACAATGGGACCGGCCAGGAGGAAAGCAACAGCCGATCCAAGCGGCATGCCTTTATTTAAAAATTTTCTGACAACCGGTACAATGGCGCATTCACACACCGGAAAAATGATTCCCAGCAATGCCGCTAAAACAATTGCATCATGTTTTTTCTTTGGCAAAAGATTGATCAGACGCTCTCTGGACAAAAATATTTCTATGAATCCGCCCAAAAGCGTTCCCAGCAGCATGAATGGGAATGCTTCAAGCACAATGGAGCTGAATATGATGGAAAAAGTGATGAATTGTTCGGATCTTGGATAAAATGCCACCATGAGCAAAGCATATGCTATAAACAGACCCTGTATGCGCTTGCCGGCACTGAATACGACTTTGCCTTGTGCTTCATGAGAGTGACACCCGCAACCTGTATCAATAGGGAAAGAGGTTGTTTTTAAATCGTTCTCACTATATTTCATTCATTATCTTCTTAATAGTTTATGGATAATCAACAGAATAATATAGGCACCGCCGCTTAACACAATGATGGTTGGCCCGCTGGAAAGGCTCCATGAATAGCTGATGCCAAGCCCTGTCCATGTAAAGAAACCGCACAGCAGGATTGAATAGAGCATCATCTGCCACAGCCTTCTTGCATAAAAGGATGCAATGGCCGGAGGAATTGTCAGCAGGGCAATCACCAGTACAATGCCCACGATCCTGACCAGAAACACCACGGTCAGGGCAGTCAGAATGAGCAGTAAAAGGTAAAAAAAGGTGGTATTGATCCCCCGCAAAGATGTAAATTCGCTGTCAAAACAGATACCAAAAAACCGGTTGAAAAACAGAAAGCAAATGCCAAGAACCAGCGTATCCAGGCATGCGACATAGAGAAGATCTTTGCCTGATATCAGCAGGATATCACCAAACAGATAGGATGCCAGATTAAAATAGCCAGGTGTTTTATCAATGAGCAGAATCCCGGATGCCATGCCCACAGCCCAGATCGTACCGATAATGGTGTCCTCCCGCTCCTTTGCATAAAGGCTGACAAACCCTATGGTCACGGCGGAAATAATCGCTGCAAAAACAGCACCTGAAATCGGATCAAACCATGTAAGCCCTGCATTTACCTGGAGGAAAAGGGCAAGCCCGATACCGCCGAATATGGAATGGGAAATGGCCCCGGCAAGGTAACCGATCCTTTTGATGGTGACAAAGGTTCCGATAATACCAAAGGCAACAGAGGCAAGCGCACCCATGATAAATGCGTATTTTAAAAAAAGGTTGTCAGGATCAAAAACAGCATGAAACAGATCAATCATGGGTGTGCCCCTCTTCGCTGCATCGGTGGTCATGCCGAACCATCTTCAGATCCCCATGGTAAATATCCTTTATCATGGTTCCGTTGATCATGGTTGTGGGGTGAATGACCACTTCGCGGTTCACGCAGATAACGCTTTTGACATATTTTGAAACAAACCCCAGATCATGGGATACCACAAGAATGGTCATTTTTGAGTTCAGGTCCTGTAAAATGGAAAACAGGTTCTCTTCTGTTTCATGATCCACATTGGCGGTTGGTTCATCCAGAAGAAGCATATCCGGGCTGGTGCACAAAGCCCTGGCAATCAGAATCCGCTGCTTTTGGCCGCCGGAAAGTTCGTTAAACCCTGTATTGAGAAAATCTGACATACCAACCTGGTTCATGGCACTCAATGCCTTTTCCCGGTCCTGCTTTGAAAACCAGAATCTATTTTTTACAAGCCGTCCCATCAGCACCACATCCATGGCTGTTGCAGGAAAGTCCATGTCCAGATGGGCATACTGGGGCATATACCCGATCTTCTGCCTGGCCGTTTCCGGAGACTTCCCCAATATGAGGATTTGCCCTCTGTCCGGCTTGATTAACCCGAGGATCAGCTTGAGAAGCGTGGTTTTACCGCCGCCATTGGGTCCGACAATGCTTGCAAATTCGCCTTTTTTAATTGAAAGCGTTACATCTTTCAAGACATTGCGTTCTTTGTAAGCAAATGAGACATTGTTCAAGAAAATTTCATGATCGTTTGGCATTTATTTACCTTCAATGCTTTTGTAATTATTTCAATGCCCCGGCAATGGATTGCGCCACATTCTCCATATTTGCCAGGTAATCATAGGCAAGGGGGTCGATGGATACCACAGCACCGTTTATAGCAGATGCAATTTTTTGGGCGGCATTTTGGTCAAACTGGGGCTGGACAAAAATGACCCGGGTTTTTTCTTTTTTTGCAAGTTTGATAATTGCAGAAAGCGCTTTGCCTTTTGGCGCTTTTCCCATGGTTTCCACTGCAATCTGTCTTAAACCGTAAGCATCGGTAAAATACCCGAAAGCCGGATGGAAGACAAACAGATTCCCTCCTTTTAATTCTTTGAGTACGGTTGTCAGACGGTTGTCAAGTTCATCCAGATCTTTTACAAAACCATCATAGTTGTTTTGATACACATCCCTGCCGTCCGGATCAATACTGGAAAGTGTCTGAAAAATAGTATGGGCCTGAATTTTGACGTTCCCAGGGCTCATCCAGATATGGGGATCATCGCCCACGTGATCATGGTGCTCCTCCTTGTCATCATGGTGGTCGGCATCATGGTCATGGTCGCGGGCATCATCATCTTCCATCTGCCTTAATACAACGCCTTCACGGGTATCTACAATTTTAAGTCCGGCAATGGATTGTATCTTGTCCAGAATACCGTTTTCAAATGGCACGCCAATCCTGAAGTAAACATCAGCCGACGTCAGCTTTTTGATCTGATCCGGGGATGGGGAATAGGTTGCCGGGCTTTTACCCGGCTTGACCAGGACATCGACATTAACCCGGTCTTTGCCGATTCTTTCGACAAAATATTTCTGGGGTAAAATGCTGACTTGAACGGTTACAAAAGGTTTTGCATATGTGGTTAAAGGCAGCAGCCATACCAGAACAAGTACTGCCGACAGCAGATATTTAATAAAACATTTCATTTCTCACCTCTAAACAAATTATGGATCAACAATTTTATCAACCATTGGGTGACGGTTTGATAACAACATTTCAGGCAAAGTGATAACCGATCACAGGTGGTGCCCTTGGGTCATATTTTAGTTGGCACTGGCGGTTGAAATCATCAAATTTATGAGTGGTTTTTTGAAAATAAAATGGCGTAAAGACAACAAACCGTTGACTGGCAGAAGCAAACGGATGATGGAGGGTTTTCAGGATTTTACATATCAGGCACTTATCGTGTGATCCTGCCTTAAAGGGTCCTGCTTCTTCAAGGGAAAAATCATCTTTATGAAGATTATGACCATGGAGCATGCATGGGGCATGGGTGTCGGTTATGCACATGTTGCATAAATGCGAAACATCAAAAAGACCTTGTTCATGATGATGGGAATGAAGGTGTAAAGAGAAAGCCAACCCCTGGAAAACAAGATTAAAAGTGATCAAAAAGGCTGATATAATTCCTGCTGTTTTACAGGCTCGGTTATTTTTATCAGGCATGTTTTTTCGATTCGCTCCCTGCCGCTTTTGTGATTTCAGCTTTTTGACGGGGTTAAGTGTAATGCTTCTGCAATAATTTTGCAAACTGCAATTCGAACATGCCAAAGTTTTTCATTGCAGGTTTTTGCTCCTTCTTATTTTTTTAAAAAGGGGAGGGCTCAATCTGTGACAGGTTCGATGTCACTATGGGGGCAGGTATCGATTTTTTTTACAAAATCCCTGAATTTTTTAAAGGTCTGTTTGTCCATTGCATGTTCCATCTGGCAGGCCGTTCGGTCTGCGGTTTCTTCATCAACCTGCAAAATCCGGAAAAGAAAATCTTTTAAAAAAATATGGCGGCGTTCTATTTCCAGTGCGATTTTTCTGCCTTCCGGGGTTAAGGTGACATATCCATAGGGCTCATAGTTGACCAGCTTGTTTTTGGCCAGCTTTTTTAACATCCCTGTGACAGACCCTCTTTTAATGTCCAGTTTTTCGGCTATATCCTTGGACCGGGCCACGGTTTTTGTTGTCTGCAATCCAAGTATGGTTTCAAGGTAATCTTCAAGGCTTTCTGAAAGCTGCTCTTCTTTGGTCATGTCTTTTCTCCTTATGATCTTCATGTGTATAATCAAACAAGTATTAAGTCAAATATTTAATTATAAGGAGCTTATTTTTTTTGTTGACATCCATAAATGTTAGGTATAAAAAACATTTTGTTTATTGAGCAACTTAACGTTCCATATAAAACAAGGAGAGGCTTGTGGAAAAAATAAATTTAAGGCAGATGACTGTGGATCAAACCGGGATCATAACCCGCATAAAAGCAGATGGTGAGCTTGGCCGGCGCCTCAGGGACATGGGATTGATACCGGGTAAGGCAATCAAGGTGCAGGGCAAAGCCCCTTTATACGACCCGGTTTCTTTAAGAATCATGGGATTTACATTAACGCTCCGGAACAATGAAGCTGACCATATTGAAGTGGAGGTGGAATAAGATGAGTTGCACAATCGTACTGGCCGGCAACCCGAACTCCGGCAAAACAACCCTTTTTAATGAGCTGACAGGCGGCAGGCAGCATGTGGGAAATTATCCGGGCGTGACTGTTGAAAAAAAACAGGGAACCTGTAAAAGCGATGCCGGGCAGTTTGATATTGTCGATCTTCCAGGCACCTATTCTTTAACCGCCTATTCCCTGGAAGAAGTGGTTGCAAGGGATTTTCTGGTCAATGAAAATCCTTCAATGATTGTTAATATTGTTGATGCATCCAATCTTGAAAGAAATCTTTATCTGACAGTCCAGTTTATGGAAATGGGTATCCCGGTTTGCATTGCTTTAAACATGATGGATGTTGCAAAAAAAAGAGGGATACAAATAGACATAGACAAACTTTCAAAACTATTGAAAGTCCCTGTTGTGCCCACCGTTGCCAGGAACGGCAAAGGAAAAAACAAGCTCATGCAGGCTGTTGCAGCCAACGCTGGACAACGTGTTGAGCCGTTGGTGATTTCCTATGGCCGGGATATTGATACAGCACTTGATGAAATGGAAGAGATCATTCAATCCAAAGGTTTTCTGACGGATTGTTACAGACCCAGATGGACAGCGCTCAAGCATCTTGAAAATGATCAGCAGATCATTGGTATGGGGCACAAAAAAGACAAGGCTGTTGCGTTGGAATTGGATAAAATTGTTCAAAGAACCATAACCCATACCGCTGCCACCCTTGACGTACATCCTGAAGCCATTATTGCTGATCACAGGTTTGGATATGTCAATTTTGTGCTCAAACAGGGAGTTATAAAATTTTGTCAAGATGAAAACAGGATCCAGCTCTCGGATAAAATAGACAGGGTTTTGACCAACAGGCTGTTGGGTCCTGTTATCATGGTTGCGGTGTTAATGGGGCTTTACCAGTTTACCTTTACCTATAGTGAGATTCCGGTTGCCTGGTTTGAAAATTTTTTCGGATGGGTCGCAGGCACGGCAAATCAAATGCTGCCTGAAGGGCTGCTCAAATCCTTAATGATATCAGGGATCATAGACGGGGTGGGTGGCGTTTTAGGATTTGTGCCCCTGATCATGTTCATGTTTTTCGGCATCGCATTTCTTGAAGATTCAGGATACCTTGCCAGAATGTCTTATATGCTGGATCGGGTGTTCAGGGCGTTTGGCCTTCATGGCGGTTCTGTCATGGCCTTTATTGTATCCGGCGGGATTGCGGGAGGGTGTGCGGTTCCGGGGGTAATGGCCACCCGGACCCTGAAATCTCCAAAGGAACGGCTGGCCACTCTTTTAACAGTGCCATTCATGAGCTGCGGTGCAAAATTGCCAGTATTTGCCCTGCTGGTTGCTGCTTTTTTTGCTGAAAACCAGGCCCAGGTCATGCTGCTGATTACCTTGATTTCCTGGATGGGAGCGCTTTTAGTGGCCTGGCTGTTGCGGTCCACCATTATCAGGGGGGAATCCACCCCCTTTGTCATGGAACTGCCACCCTACCGGCTGCCAACCTTGAAAGGGCTGTTGATTCATACCTGGGAAAGAACCCTGCAGTATATTAAAAAAGCAGGCACGGTTATTTTAGCAATTTCCATTGTACTCTGGGCCATGATGACATTTCCGGGACTGGATAAGGCAGAGAACCAGAAATTTGAAAATCAGCGGGCATCCATTGCATCGGGTGTACCGGCCCAGATTTTGAAAGAGATTGAAATCCTTGAACCGGATCAATTATCTGCAAACGCTCTGGCAGTAAAAGAAAGTCTGA
The DNA here is from genome assembly GCA_043827005.1 of Pseudomonadota bacterium. Taxonomy (GTDB): domain Bacteria; phylum Desulfobacterota; class Desulfobacteria; order Desulfobacterales; family Desulfobacteraceae; genus Desulfobacula. Next base: position 42,695 of record JBDRPM010000109.1, read on the forward strand.
TACAGATCGATTTTGATCAAGCCCAGGCAGGTTTGAAAAATTCCATAGCAGGCAAGATAGGCTGTGCACTTGAAGGGATAACAAAATTTGCCGGATTTGACTGGAGAACCAACATCAGTCTTGTGGGGGGAATTGCAGCAAAAGAAGTTGTGGTTTCAACTCTGGGAACGGTCTATTCTCTTGGTGAAGTAGATCCCGGGGAAACCGGTTCTCTTTCCGACCGGCTCAAAACAGCAGAAGGGTGGGGTCCGCTGACCGCATTCAGCCTGATCCTGTTCACCATTTTTTATGCGCCCTGTTTTGTGACAGTGGTCTGTATTGCAAAAGAGGCAGGATCATGGAAATGGGCAGCCTTCTCAATTTTGTTCAATACAGGACTTGCTTTTGGATTATCTGTGCTTTTCTTTCAGATCGGCTCTATCATCCTGGCATAATTTTGGAGGTTGATTCATGGATTTGATTCTTGTTGGGATTATTGTAACTGCTGCTGTGGTGTTCAGCATCAGAGGCTTTGTTAAGATTTATAAAGGAAAAGGGGCGTGCAGTTGTGGAGACGGGTGTTCCTGCTCTTCCAAAAATTCGTGCAATTCTCGATTTCCTTATTGTAAATAAAAATAATTATACAGAGGTATAAAATGAAAAAAAGAAAAATGAAAATAAACCTGATTTTGTTGCTGTGTGTGGCTGTTTTCTATGTACCAGGATTGACAACAGTCCTTGCAGCGGATGCAACATCCGTTATCGGCAACATCTCTGACCGGATCACCTTAACCGGCACCATTGAGTTGGATTATTCCTATGCAAATGACAGCGATATATCAGACAATATAGTAAATGATTCCACGTCAGAGCTGGATATTGGCACAGTTTCGCTGGGACTGGAAGCAAAACTTCATGAATATGTTTCAGCCAATGCTGTGCTTAAGGGAGAAAACCTTGATACCGATGATCGGATTTTCTGGGATGAGGTGTTTTTTACCTTTGCCAAAGACGATATGCCTGTATATTTTGTGGCCGGTAAGCGGACTCAGCCCTTTGGCGCTTTTGAGAGCCTGTTCATCAATGATCCCATTACCCAGGATCTGTATGAAATAAACAAAACCGGTGCCACCATTGGATATGCTGATGAAAAAATACTGGGAATTGATCTTTCCTTCACCGTGTATAAAGGAGAAAGTCTTATCACCCGGGTAAATGACTCAGGCTTTGGCTGGACAAGGGATAACTCGGCTGGTTATGCCGTAACCAATGATGTCTCCTCCTATATTGTCAGTGCTGCTGTGTCGCCTTTGGACGGGTTGACCCTGGCAGCATATTTTAATTGTGAACCCGGAGATACAGACCGGAACGATACTTTGGGCGGATCATTACATTGGGAAGTTGCAGATTTTATAGCCGATGCAGAATATATCGGGGCGCTTAACCGGGAAAAACATGTGATTGACAATAAGGAATACAAAGAAAGTGCCTGGTTTGTCTCCCTTGGATACCAGGTCCTTGACCCCCTGATTCTGGCGGTTCGGTACGAGGACTTTGATGCCGATAAAATACAATCCGGCAACCTGAATTACCGGTATGGCTTTGCCGCAATATATACGCTTTTTAAAGCCGACAGCTTTGCCTGTAACCTTTTGGGTGAATACAGAAGATCTGAATATGAACACACCCAGGGCAGTAGCACTGACCAGAGTTTGAATGAAATTTTTGCTCGCCTGGCTCTGGAATTCTGATATATGTTTAATTTTTGACATAGCAGTAGTGATGCGTATTGGAAGAAATAATGAAAAAGGATTTACTGATTTAAGCAGGATAATTTATGGTAAATGTTCCAGAATACTGGCACGGTCAATCTCCCAAGATAAGGAAACAGATAGCTATGGCATTCATAGCCAAAGCAGGAAGTGTTTCCCTTATTTCTATGGTTGAAATGCCATGGATTTTCTTGTTTGTATCCATAAAAAATAAACCTATTCTGTAAATTTGTGCTTGCACGACAAATAAAATGGCGTGATAATGTAAATCACGACATATAAATTTTTATTCCGGCGTGATGTTTAAGAATGTGCCGTCAGGAGGGTTTTTGTGCCAAAACAAATTTCAATAGAAGAATTTGATTCCCTCTCGCAGGTGATTTCAGATTTTCCTTCCGGGGTGTCCCTCAGGGAGATCGATACCCGGCTGAAAATCCGGTTGCCGCTGAGGACCCTGCAACGAAGACTGGCATCTCTGGTTTCCCAGGGACGGTTGCATATTTTAGGCCAGGGCCGATTGGGAACAGACCAGATTTGAGGGATAATAGAAAAGCATCTATATTTACAAGAAAAGAGCCTGTTCGGATACCAGGCATATGGTGTTTGATTATAACAGGACCATAGCCCGGGACGGTATTTTGATTAAAGGCGTAAAAGAACACATGAAAACGGTTACAGATCCAGGTAAAATAAAGATTGTCCCGAATTGAAGAGTTCCTTTTATTTTTATTTGTCAGGGGCAGAATGAGTATCGGCTTTGTGTTTTCTTTTAATATACTCGTATTCTTTTGGGTGATATTTTTTAATGCATTCCGGGCAGATGGAATGGCTGAACTGGGCCTCGGTGTATTTTGCCACATAGGCTTCCACCCGGTTCCAGTACCCTTTGTCGTCCCGGATTTGTTTGCAGTATGAGCAGATGGGAACAATCCCTCGTAAGGTATCAATTTTTTTCTGATAGGCTTTAATGGAATAATTCACCAGCATCAGGATAAACAGTGTGACAGCAAGGCAGATCAAAAGATTGATGATCAGTGTTGTGTATATTTGCCGGATCATTTCATTTTCAGGTTGTTCCACCACAAGATGCCATTTGAATTCTTCAATATAGCGGATGTTGGTATGGATGGTCTGCCCGTCTTTTTGATAGGAAAACAATTGTTCAAAATTGGTTCCCAGCGGGTTGTTTAATTTGGAGGCATAGGTGAGCTGGGAAATGTTTTTTACGGATTTATCAAATTGTGAACCAGAGAGTTTGACGACCCCGGTTTTGTCGATAAAATAGATGGTTCTATTATATTTTTGCTGATAGGTTTCAATGAGCTGATTTACCGCATTCACGGTGAGACCTACACCAGTGGCGCCAATAAATTTTTTATCATAATCATAGATGCGAAAGTTGATAAAGATGGTCATGGCATCTTTGTTGGCAATATCCGGGTCAACAT
>JBDRPM010000110.1:0-16493 GCA_043827005.1 Pseudomonadota bacterium
TGACCGAAAACCTGAAAATTTTTTCGAGTACAAGGCGGGCGAGAATTTTAACCGGAGGAATACATTGAGTATTTTGAGGATTAAAATTTGCAGCCCAACGCAGTAATCGGGAAAATTGGCGGTTTTCGGTCGGGCACTAAATAATATCGGGTTTTTTTTATGTATACAAAGGCTGCACAGATTATTTTAAAGGCCGGAAAAACCGTAGGATTTACCGGAGCCGGTATTTCAGTGGAAAGCGGGATACCCCCTTTCAGGGGGGAGAACGGCCTTTGGGACCGATATGATCCATCCATCTTTGACATCCATTTCTTTTATCAAGAACCCATGCAGGCCTGGGAAGTGTTAAGAGATATTTTTTATGATTTTTTGGGTAGCGTAAAACCCAATGCAGCCCATTATGCGCTGGCAGAGCTTGAGGCAACCAGTAGGCTATCTTGTGTGGTCACCCAGAATATTGACCACCTTCACACAGATGCAGGCAGCCAAAAGGTTCATGAATTTCATGGAACATTAAAAAAACTGGTGTGTCTGGACTGTAGAAAAAAAACTGAAATAGACATGATTGATCTGTGTCGATTGCCGCCAAGATGCGAACACTGCAGCGGAGTTTTAAAACCAGACATTGTGTTTTTTGGGGAATCCATTCCTGAACCTGCGGCCACCCAGGCCATGAATGCGGTTACTAAAGCAGATTGTCTTATCCTGGTCGGTACCACCGGCCTGGTGGCTCCTGCCAATGTATTGCCTAAAATAGCAAAGAATAATGGTGCAACCATTATTGAAATTAATCCCAGGCCAACAGAATATACCCATTCCATCACTGATATTTTTCTGCAGGATACTGCAGGTTTAGCAATGGAACGGTTGATGGAAGAAATCGATAACCTGAAATGATGTAAAGGAGAGTTCAATGTCCAGTGATTGTCTGTTCTGTAAGATTGTAAACCGTGAAATTTCCAGTGAGTTTTTATATGAAGATGAAGATTTTGTGGTATTTAAAGACATCAATCCCCATGCGCCGGTGCATCTGCTGCTGGTACCCAAAAAACATATCCGGAGCATCAATGACCTTCAAAAAGAGGATGCTGCCATTATGTCGGGCCTGTTTGATCTTGCCGGCAAAATGGCTAAAGAACAAAGGATTGACAAATCCGGCTATAAGTTATTGTTTAATGTGGAAAAAGGCGGCGGCCAGGTGATTTTTCATATTCACCTGCATCTGCTGGGCGGGTGGGACACCCCCCCCAATCATCTTTGATGAATAACAAATCCATAACCAGGATATTCTCTATGAATAAACAGCCAAAGATTACACAGGATCCCTCACCCGGATATACCAGTGTGATGTATTGTGGAGACAGTCTGACGATCAGACTGACCCTTTCATTCAAGACCAGCGGTCAAGCCTTTGTCAGGACTAATCTGGGGTTTGCAGATACATCCAGAAAAGAGATTATCAATCGGATTGAAAAAGATGAAATCAAACTGGATGGCGCCTGGTATGATATTGAAATGAGTCAGGACAACGATTTGACCTATGTTATTGTTTTGCCATTGCATCAGACCGGTTTTTTTCAGGTCAAATGTTTTTTTCTGCCTGAAAAAAGCAATATTCCGCTTTGGCCGGCTGGCGAGAATACGGTTATCAATGTGGAACCTGCCGGAACGATTTGTGCCAATATTATTTATAATGCCTTTGTCAGGCAGTTTGGGAAAACCAAATACTGCAATGCACAAGACAACAATTTATCATCCACCATCACGGATCTGGATCAAAAAGGATATACCGTAATCCCGGAATCAGGCAAATTCCGGGATCTGATCAAGGAGATTCCGTTTATTTTTTCCAGGCTTGGCTGCCGGGTGCTTCATCTGCTGCCAATCCACCCGACCCCCACGACCTATGCCCGCATGGGGCGGTTTGGCAGCCCCTATGCTGCATTGAACTTTACCGAGGTGGATCCTGCTTTGGCTCAATTTGACCCCAAAGCAACCCCTTTGGAGCAATTTTTAGAATTAGTTGATACGGTTCATTACCATCATGGCTATTTGTTTATGGATATTGCCATTAACCACACTGGATGGGCAGCATCGATCCATGAGAGTCATCCGGAATGGCTGTTGCGGGATCAGGAGGGTAAAATTGAAGTTCCCGGAGCCTGGGGGGTTGAGTGGGCGGATTTGACAAGACTGGATTATTCCAATAAGGATTTGTGGAAGTACATGGCAGAGGTCTTTTTGCTCTGGTGTCACCGCGGAGTGGATGGATTCCGGTGTGATGCAGGTTATATGATTCCGGTTGAAGCCTGGGAATATATTGTGGCCAAAGTCAGGCATGAATATCCAGACACTCTGTTTTTTCTTGAAGGGCTTGGCGGACCCATCCAAACCACCCGCCAGATTCTGGGGCAGGCCAATTTCAACTGGGCCTATTCTGAACTGTTTCAAAACTATTCACGGTCTCAGATCAGTGATTACCTGCCTGTTGCCTATGACATTTCCTATACCTGTGGCCATTTGATCCATTTTGCCGAGACCCATGATAACAATCGTCTGGCTTCGGTTTCACATGTGTATGCCAAAATGAGAACCTCTCTTTGCGCTCTTTTTTCAGTTTGCGGCGGGTTTGGTTTTGCCAATGGGGTGGAGTGGTTTGCCACTCAGAAGATTGATGTCCATGAATCGTGTTCGCTGAACTGGGATGCACCTGACAATCAGGTTGCCCATATTGCCCGGTTGAATTTGATCCTTTCAAGCCACCCGGCTTTTTTTGCCCGAACCCGATTGTCATTGATTTCAAAAAACGACTCCCAGGGGTTGGTGATGCTGCGCCATAACAAAGAATATGATAAGGCCATACTGGTTCTGGTGAATCTGGACTGCGAAAAAAACAATGAAGTGTTCTGGCACAGCCAGACATTGGTTTTAAAGCACTCGGTGATGGTTGATCTGATTTCCGGGGCCAGGATCAATATTGAACAGACTAAAAATGATTGCCGGGTTAAGCTTTCACCGGGCCAGGCCCTGGCGTTGACTCAAGATGAGGATGATCTGGCCCTGATTGAAAGGCAGAACTCAAACAAACAGCCGACCCGAGTCTATCAGCAGAAATTAATGGCCAAAGTGCTGGCAATTCATGCGATTCTTAAAGGCTTTGGGGATTTAAACAAACTGGATATTTCAAAATACGCCACAGAACTGGCTGGTAATCCGGTTGAATTCATTCGATCCTTGAATACGCAGTCCAATGAAAGCCGGGTGATTGTTTTTGATATTCAAAAAGATTGCAATCGTCAGGTTATGGTTCCTCCGGGGTTTTTTTTAGTGATTAAAAGTGAGTTTGGTTTCAGGGCACAATTATTTGAAAAAAAACGATCCCAAAAGATTTTTCTTGGTTATGAAGAAGGTCTTCCAACCTTGAATCAGAAAGAATATTTTGCTCTTTTTCCACCCCAGAAAATTGTTAAACAGCACAAAGAACTGCACTTGAGTCTGAGAATCTTTACACCAGATAAAACCTTCATTCAAAACGTAATGCTGCTTTATCTGGCACCCTTTGAATCTTTGTTCATGCGGTCTACATTCACACGAAAAGAGATTGTAAACAGTCCTTTTTTAAAATTATTGTCCACGACCCAACATGGGGGGATGATGCGGGCTGCTGCCTGGTGGGGGCGTCTTGACAGCCGTTATGATGCACTTTTAGCTGCGAATATGGACCCTCATGTTCCGGAAAATCGCTGGATGGTCTTGTCCCGATATCGGATCTGGGCGGTTTTTCAGGGGCACTCAAGGGAACTAGCCCCGGATTGTCTTGAAACGTTTACTTTTTCCTATGACAGCGGCGGAAAATGGCGATTCCATGTCCCCACATCTGAAGGAAAATATTATGTGATAGAATTATACCTGTCTATGGATAGAAATAAGAATCAGGTGTTTTTAACCATAGCCAGACCCGGCATCACCGATGACACCATGGGTTTGCTCGAGGATGAAAAACCTGTGACCCTGATTATCCGTCCGGATATTGAAGACAGAAGCTTTCATGATACGGTTAAGGCGTTTACCGGGCCGGAAAACAGATGGCCAGGTGCTGTGCAGGCCTTTGAAAACGGGTTCTTTTTCTCCCTGGCCAACTCAAAACATTTATGTGTGGCCCTGTCAAAAGGCAAGTATGTTCATGAGCCGGAATGGCATTATATGGTTCATCGTCCCATGGAGGCTCAAAGAGGGCTTGATGCGGAATCTGATCTTTTCAGTCCGGGCTATTGCACGTTCACCTGCACTGGCACAGAGTCAGTCCTGGTTCATGCTGCTGTTCTGGACAACAAAGATCAGAAAAAAGAAATGGCCCAAAACGCTGAAACCGTTCAAATAAATTCTTTTGAAGCATCCATGGATTTAAGTCAGTCTCTTGTTAATGCCCTGGATGCATTTCTGGTTGACCGGAATGCTGACAAAAGCGTAATTGCAGGGTTTCCCTGGTTTCTGGACTGGGGAAGAGACAGCCTGATTTTTTGCAGATCTTTGATTGAGCTTGAACGGTTCCAGGATGCCAGGGCAGTTCTCAGGCTTTTCGGACGATTCGAGAACAAGGGAACCCTACCCAATATGATTTGCGGGAAAGATGCCAGAAATATTGAAACTTCGGATGCGCCATTGTGGTTTTTTGCCTGTTGCAAAGACCTGGTGGAAAAAGAGAAAAACCAGGATTTTCTAGACGAAATTCTGGATGGCCGGTCTGTCAGACAGATTCTATTGTCGATTGCCAATTCGATTTTAGACGGGACTCCCACGGGTGTGAAGGCTGATCCGGAAACCTGCCTGGTATACAGTCCGTCTCATTTCACCTGGATGGATACCAATTTCCCGGCAGGATCGCCACGCCAGGGATATCCGGTTGAAATACAGGCATTGTGGGTCAATGCACTGATTTTTCTGGCAGCCATTGATCCGGAGCATGAAACGGAATGGAGCGCTCGGGCCAAAACAGCCCAATCTGCCATTGCCCAATTGTTTTACAATAAGTCCCTTGGTTTTTTTGCAGACTGTCTCCACTGTGACGGTCCTGTGGGCGCAAGACAGGCAACACCTGACGATGCACTTCGACCCAATCAGCTTTTTTTGTTGTCTTTAAGCGTGATCCAAGACCCGCATATGGCACAGAAAACCGTGGAAACCTGTCTGGAACTGCTGGTTCCCGGCGGTATCAGAAGCCTTGCAGACAGAAAGCTTGAATATCCCATAAATATTATCTATAATGGTCGATTGATAAATAATCCTGTATCACCTTATATCGGGAAATATGAGGGAGATGAAGATACCCAGAGAAAGCCTGCTTATCATAACGGTACTGCCTGGACCTGGCCGTTTCCGGTCTTTTGTGAGGCATGGGCACATGTTTTTGGTCCCAATAGCCATTCCACCTGTCTTGCCTGGCTGGGCAGTGTGATTACGTTGATGAGAAAAGGGGCAGCCGGATACATACCTGAAATCCTGGATGGTAATTTCCCTCATACACCCAGGGGATGTGATGCCCAGGCTTGGGGAGTCAGTGAGGCTGCCAGGGTTGTTCACAAATTATTGAATCATATTTAGAGGAGCATTTTCATTGTATGGATAAGATGCAGATTTACAAGGTATATCCGGCAATTCCAGAACCGTTGTCCTTTCTTGATTACCTTGCCCGAAATCTATGGTGGTGCTGGAATCCGGAAGCCATTGATCTGTTTCAAAGAATTCACCCCACACAATGGGAAGCAATTGGAAAAAATCCGGTTGCCTTTCTTTCCCATATTTCCCAGCGGCGGTTTGATGAATTGTCCAAGGATGAAAGTTTTTTAGGGCATCTGGGGCGGGTTAGAGCCAAATTTGAGCGGATGTTTTCGTTTGTCTCGCAGGTTAATGAATTTAACTTTGACTCAAAAGAAACCATTGCGTATTTTTCCATGGAGTTTGGTCTTCATGAGTCATTGCCGTTTTTTGCAGGCGGATTAGGGATTCTGGCTGGTGATCATCTCAAAGCATCCTCCACATTGGGGGTTCCATTGACCGGTGTGGGCCTGTTGTTTCGGGAAGGCTATTTCAGGCAGTATCTGGATCATAATGGCTGGCAGCAGGAAACTTATCCCATTAATGATGTATTTGAATTGCCGTTAAGCCTGGTTAAAGATAATTCCGGTTTTGATATTATTATCGAGGTTCCAGGGCCCCATGGCATCATTAAAGCCTGTGTCTGGCAATTAAAGGTCGGTAAAATCCGATTGCTGCTGCTAGATACCAATCTGCCGAAAAATCCGGAGATTATCCGGAAGATCACATCCCGACTGTATGACAGCCACAGCGTGAACCGGGTGGCCCAGGAAATTTTACTGGGTATCGGCGGGATTAAAGTGTTAAAAGCCATGGATATTTTTCCAAATGTATGTCACATGAATGAGGGCCATTGTTCATTTGCAGGCTTGGAACGAGTCTCGATTTTGATGGATCAGTACCACGTCGGCTTTCAAAGCGCCCATCAGATCTGCAAGCGAACAGGTGTCTTTACCACGCATACGCCGGTTGCCGCAGGCCATGATGAATTTGAAAAAGGCCTGGTTCTTCCCTATATAATTCCCTATGCTGAAAAATTCGGTCTGTCCACTGACGAGGTCCTTAGCTGGGGATCAGCTTATGGCGGCAATAAAAATGATAAATTTTCCATGTTTATTCTCGGGGTTAAATTTTCAGGATATTTGAACGGGGTCAGCCGGCTTCACGGGCAGGTGGCACGGAATATGTGGCAATTTCTGTGGCCGGGAAGGCATGTGGAAGAAACACCCATTTCCCATATTACCAACGGGGTCCATATCAGTTCGTATTTGTCCCGGCATAAAAACTCTTTGTTTGAACGATATTTGTCATCAGACTGGGCCAATCGGTTGTCAGATCCAAATCTGATTTCCAGAATCGATAATATTGAGGATGCTGATCTGTGGCATATCCATGAAATGGATCGGTCCAATCTGATTCGAAAATGTCGGCAGTTATTGGTGGTCCAGCATGAACGGTGGAATGTGCCCCGAAATATTATGGATGAAGTAAGCAGTGTTCTGGATCATCGTGTGCTTACCATCTGTTTTGCACGAAGGTTTGCTACCTATAAACGGGCAGGGCTTTTGTTGAAAAACAAGGAGCGGTTAATTCGGCTGATCAATGATGAAGAGCGGCCCATTCAACTGGTTTTTGCCGGCAAAGCCCATCCCAGTGATAACGAGGGCAAAGATATTATCAAACAGATCGTAGAGTTTGAACGACACAGGGATGTCCGGCACCGTGTGGTTTTTCTTGAAAACTATGATATTAATATTGCGCGGTATATGGTTCAAGGCTGTGACGTCTGGCTCAATACCCCCCGGCGGCCCAATGAAGCCTGCGGTACGTCCGGTATGAAAGCATCTGCCAACGGCGGATTAAATCTTTCCATTCTGGATGGCTGGTGGTGTGAAGGATACAAAGAAGACCGGGGATGGTCCATTGGGAACGGGGATGTGTATGATAATCATGAGTATCAGGACGAAGTGGAAAGCCAGGCCCTGTTTAATATTCTTGAAAATGATGTGATTCCTAAATTTTATGACACCAAACGCGGTAATCCACCGACCAAATGGATAAAAATGATGAAACAGGCCATGAAAATGGCGATTTCAGATTTTTCCAGTGATCGGATGGTCAGGGAATATTCCACCCGGTTCTATTTACCGGCGGCAAAACATTTTAGAGATCTTACCCTTGATAATGCCATGAAAGCCAATGAGCTTGCCTTGACAGAATCAAGGCTTATTGCATTGTGGCAAAACATCCGGTTATCACAGCCTAAGCTGGCAACAGGCTTAGACTTTATTGTTGGCGATACCTTTAGAATTACGGTTGAGGTTTTTTTAGGAGAACTGGAGCCGGATGAAGTGGAGGTCCAGATATACCATGGAAAGGTCAGGGCATCAGAACACCTTGAAGGCAGTCGGGCTGAAACCATGTGGTTGCAGGAAACCCTTGGACAGGGGATTCATGTGTATGCGTGTACCATTACCTGTTCAGATTCAGGCCGGTTTGGTTATACTGCCCGTGTAATCCCCAAAGGGGATCACATTCTGACTTATGGTCCAGGCCTGATCACCTGGGCTACAGATGGTAAATAATAGTTAAGGATTCAATGACTGGCTTTAATCGATAGACATATTCAGGACAACTAAAATGGAACAAAAACCCAGAATTCTCATTGTTACTCCGGAAGTTACCTATCTGCCCGAGGACATGGGAGATCGAGCCAACTACTCTGCCAAAGCCGGCGGTCTGGCTGACGTATCAGCGGCCCTGATCAGTGCATTGTTTGATCTTCGGTGTGATGTTCATGTGGCCCTTCCGGATTATCGGTCCATATTCAATGGGCTGACCACAAAGACACACAACAAGGAGCTTGCCAAGATCAGGAAAAGTCTTGATGAAGAACGGATTCATCTGGCTGCGGACCGGGCATTTTACTATCTGGACAACGTGTATTCGGGTTACTCTGATAAAGATTTGATGGTGTCTCTGGCTTTTCAGCGGGAAGTGATCAACAATATTATTCCACGGGTGAAGCCGGATATTATCCACTGCAATGACTGGATGACCGGATTGATCCCGGCCATGGCCAGATATCTTGAGATTCCCTGCCTGTTCACCATTCATAACATTCACACAATGACCTCCACCATGGCCGAGATTGAAGACAGAGGCATTGATGCCGCTTCTTTCTGGCAATGGCTGTTTTTCAAAAAAACCCCTCATAATTACGAGGAAAGCAGGGATTGGAATCGGGTTGATTTTTTAACATCGGGTGTATTTGCCGCCCATTATGTGAATACGGTGAGTCCGACATTTTTAAAGGAAATTGTGGAAGATCGGCATCCATTTGTTGAAAACTGTATTAAAACAGAATTGAAAAATAAGTTTTATGCCGGTTGTGCCACCGGTATTTTGAACGCACCGGAACCTGAATTCAATCCAGCAGTGGATGAACGGATCAGGTATAATTACGGTCCTAAAAATCATAAAACCCAAAAAGCGAAAAACAAATTGTATCTTCAAAAAATTCTGGATCTTGAGCAGGATAAAGATGCTGTCTTGTTTTTCTGGCCGTCCCGGCTTGATCCGGTTCAAAAAGGGTGTCAGCTTTTGGCCCAGATCATGTATAACATGGTGTCACAGTATTGGGATCACAACCTTCAGATTGTTTCCGTGGCCAGTGGGGAATATGAACGGCATTTTCATGATATTGTCCGGCATCATGGCCTGGGGAAACGGATTTCCATCTGTGGATTTAATGAGTCTTTGTCCCATCAGGCATTTGCCGCCAGTGATTATCTGCTGATGCCGTCATCTTTTGAACCCTGTGGTCTGCCCCAGATGGTGGGCGGAATATATGGTACTTTGCCCATTGTTTATGATACCGGGGGATTGCACGATACCATTACAGCACTGAATCCTTCAGATAATTCAGGCAACGGGTTTTTATTTAATGTTCATGATGCCCAGGGGCTCAAATGGGCGGTGGACCAAGCCATGGCGTTTCATCTGCTTGGCCCGGACATCAGAGAACAGCAGATTAATCGAATCATGATCGACAGTGTGCTCAAGTTCAATCACAGCCGGTGTGCCGAGGATTATATCAATTTATATGAAAAAATGTTAAAAAGGCCTTTTCTTGTCTGATTTTATTTGTTTTGATGACCCCTACCTTGCGGCTTATGAGCCAGTGATTGTGTCACGGCAAAAAGCCACCCAAGCTGTTGAGATGATGCTCAAAGATGCGGCCCATGGTTCTTTGTACGCTTTTTGTGATTATCATCACTTGTTCGGACTTCACCTGGAAAATAATGGCTGGCAATTCCGGGAGTGGGCACCCAATGCCAGGGAAATATATATTCTATGTGATCAAACATCCTGGCAGAAACATGATGCGTTCAAACTGGAGCAGCATGAAAATGGTATCTTTGAACGGTTTTTTGATCGAACCGTTTTTTCTCATCAGGATCTGTACCGCTTGAAAATTGTCTGGCAGGACGGAGAAGGGGATCGCATTCCCACAGCTGCCACCCGGGTGGTCCAGGACTTGTCCACGTTGATATTTAATGCCCAGGTCTGGCTGCCGGATGAGCCTTATCAATGGAAAATTCAATGGTTTGTCCCATCAAAAAATCCACTGCTTATCTATGAGACCCATGTGGGAATGGCGTTGGAAGAGGGCAGGGTGGGAACCTATTGTGAGTTTGAACATCACATTCTGCCCAAAATCATTGATGCCGGCTATACAGCCATTCAATTGATGGCTGTTCAGGAACATCCCTATTACGGGTCATTTGGCTATCATGTGTCCAGTTTTTTTGCGCCATCTTCGCGTTTTGGTTCCCCGGATGAACTCAAAAGTCTGATTGATGCAGCGCACAAGGCCAATATCCGGGTGCTCATGGATATCATCCATTCCCATGCGGTTAATAATGAAGTGGAAGGGATTTCCCGGTTTGATGGAAGCCATTATCAATTTTTTCACGACGGACCCAAAGGATATCATCGACAATGGGATTCACGGTGTTTTGATTATGGCAAAATTGAAGTCCTTAAATTTTTATTGTCCAATATTCGTTATTGGATTGAAGAATTTAAAGTGGATGGGTTCAGGTTTGACGGGATTACCTCCATGTTGTTTGAAGATCATGGTCTGGGACGGGCATTTACCAGCTATAAAGATTATTTCCAAGGTGATCTGGATGTGGATGCCCTGTCGTATTTAACCCTTGCCAACCGGGTGGCCCATGATATCAATCCTGAATGTATCACCATTGCTGAAGATGTCAGTGGGTACCCAGGACTTGCCGGCTCTTTGTCTGAAAAAGGTGTCGGGTTTGATTATCGATATGCCATGGGGATTGCTGATTTCTGGATTAAATTATTAAAAGATATGCCAGACGAACACTGGCATATGGGAACCCTCTGGTATGAATTGACCAGCAAAAGAAGAGAAGAAAAAACCATCAGTTATGCAGAATCTCATGATCAGGCATTGGTGGGCGATCAAACCATTATGATGCGCCTGATGGGAGACACTATTTACACAGCCATGGAAAAAACCAACACCAGTGTGATCACAAACCGGGCGGTTGCCCTGCATAAAATGATTCGGCTCATTACAGCCACGACGGCAGATTCAGGGTATTTGAATTTTATGGGCAATGAATTCGGACATCCTGAATGGGTTGATTTCCCATCCCACCAGAATCACTTTGCCTATGATTATGCCCGCCGCCAGTGGTCCTTAAAATATAATGAAGCTCTTTATTATTCTTCTTTGTTTGATTTTGATAAAATCATGATCGATATGATCAAATCATCAGATCTGTTTACCAGTAAGGATATGGCATTATTGCGGATTCATGAGGATGATAAACTGATTGCGTTTAAAAGAGGCGATATGGTTTTTGTGTTTAATTTTCATCCTGGATCTTCGTTTACCGATTATATGTTTGATGCGCCGCCAGGTGAGTATCAGATGCTGTTTAATTCCGATGAAAAAAGATTTGGCGGGTTAGGGCGGTTAAAATCGGATCAGACGCATCACACCCTGTTTGATAAAAGAAAAACCGGAGAAAGCAATCTGTTGAGCCTGTATATCCCATCCAGAACCGCAATTGTTCTTAAACTAAAAACCGCGATCATCTCTGATAAAACAGTCGGTTTAGCCGGAAGAATCAGCTCCTAGTAAGTTTCCATACTGAACCCGTCAGACCGTACTTTTTTCATAACCACCAGAAGATGTGCCTTTGCCTTTAGTCCATGAGTATCCATGGCCTGGACAGCACCTTTGGTATCCTTGGAAATGATGGCCTGATATATTTCAATATGGTTCTGGAGCAGTTGATTTCTCAAAGAAGCGGACAGGTTCAACCCATGCCTGTATTTCAAGGTTAAATCACCAAGGGTCTTGCAGACCCTGAAAAGCGATCTGCTCCTGGCAGCAGTACAGATGATGGAATGAAAGGCCACATCCAGTTCAGTCAAGTATAGGTCTTTTCCTGATTTGATGGCAGCTTTTGTTTGTTCAAGGTTGTCATCCAGGGTTTTTAATTCTTCTTTTGTAATATATTGAATGGCTTTTTGAATGGCTATTTTCTCGATTTCCATCCGCGTGGTAAACAGATCCTGAATATCATCGTCAGACAGATCTTCAACCATATATCCTGCCTTGGGAATGGAGATTAACAACCGCTCCTGGGCTAGTTTTTGCAAAGCTTCCCTGACCGGTGTACGGCTGACGTCTAATGAACCTGCAACAGCGATTTCAGTGATTCGGGTTCCACCGGGAATTTTTCCGGATACGATGTCCTGCCTGAGTGCGGTATAAACCTTTGTTTTTAAAGATTCATTTCTCATGATGTCCATCTCCTATATTTCTTAAACACTTATTGTATACGCTATGTGTTGTCAAGAAAATTTTTCTATTGGGAAAAGACTCCGGCGAAATGGTTAGATAGGGGTTGACATTTATCTGTAAATTTAAGAAAAACTTTACATCTTTTTATTAGAAAATGTGAAGCGACTAACATAATAACACTGTTTATTGAGATAAAAAATACTGAAATACAAACTAAAGTAGGTATGATATATACCCATTCCCTACCGGGCTTTTTGTGTATTTACAAATATTTTAAAACCAATACAATCGGTTTGTAAAAATATGAAAGATAAGATGCTAAAAAGTTTTTACAAAAGCAGGCGCAGAAAGAATGATTTTATTCTTGACTTGAATGTTTTGCGTAAAAGGCCTTTTTTTAAAACTGTTTTAAGATGATTTAAAGATTAAAGATGGAAGGAATTCTCGGGCGATTGTAAAAGGTGGTTGATGCAATAACGGCGTTGATAATACAGATTTAAAAGGCAAAACATGTCAGACCATTTAAAAAAAAAATTGAAATTGCGCCAGGATTTACCATCAGACCAGGAACGCTATTGCAATTTTTTTATTGAAAATCCTTCCATTTCAAACAAAGACCTGAAAAAATTAAAATGCAGCTTCCATGATGGGAAAAAACAACTAGAACAATTGGTTGAAGAGTATCATGCCAAATTAGAGCATGAAAAAAAGGATCGCCACCATATTGAGCAAGAGATTTTAAAAAAGAATATTTTACTGGTGGAAAAAAATATCACCTTAAAGCATTTGCTGGATCAGCGTGAAAATGAAAAACAGGAAATCCGAGATGAAATCAATAAAAAAGTTCAAAATCTTATTCTGCCCCTGATCGGAAGAATTCAAACCAATGGATCAGAATCTGATAAATTGTATCTGTCTGCATTGATAAAAAATCTAAATGACATTGTGGTTCCCATAAACCATGCCACAAAAAAGATGTCTTCCCTGTCATCCCGGGAACTTGAGATCTGCAACCTTATTGTGCAGGGATGCCATTCAAATGCTATCGCTGATATGTTATGTCTTTCTGTCCAGACTGTGAATACACATCGCAAAAATATTCGTAAAAAACTGGGGATTAATTCAAGCGGGATCAATCTTTTTACGTATATCAAATCGGACACAAACAGGTAGGTATGGTTTATACCTGTTGTTTACCCAAGCATTTGATTATTTACATATTTTTACCAAACAATTAGGGTTATTTGTTTTTTTATTTTCATGTTGACAGCTTTGGATGGGATTTTCTTTGAGAGGTGATTTTTGTGATAATACCTGATCTTGGCGCTGATATGCTTCAAATGGTTTTAGATGCGAGTTCTGATTTTTACTGGGTCAAGGATTTGCAGGGCCGTTATATCCTGACCAATCAGGCTTTGTGTGATCATATTCTTATGTGCGATTCCCCAAAACAGGCCCAGGGAAAAACCAGCCTGTTTTTCATTCAGGACCAAAACCAGAAAGAAGATGATCAAACGTTTGAAAAAATCTGCATGACTCTGGATGATCAAGTGATACAGATCAAAACCTCAAAACAATTTTTTGAGCAAGGCCGGATCAAAGGAAAGTCCATTGCTCTGGACATTAAGATTTCTCCGGTGTTTGATAAATCAGGCCAGATGATCGCAACTTTTGGGTATGCGAGGGATATCACCCGGGAAAAAGAACAACAACAAGCCCAACACGAGTTTGAACAACAGAAGGCAGAAAATGAAAAAAATCTAATGGTCAGTCAGATAGCCGGAAAATTAGCCCATGATTTTAATAATATTCTCAGCGTTGTTATGGGACTTTCTCAACTGGCATTAATTGAGAGCCCATCGCATGAAATGACAAAATATCTGAATGATATATTTTTACAATCCCGCAAAGGCAGTGAGCTGACCCGGAATTTAATCACATTCGTCAATGACAGAGAACCGTTCTTTTCATTTTTGAAAATAGATGAGATAATTGATCATATCCTTTGTCCTTTAGACAAACAGCTTGCAACTATCAAGACAATCATAGAAATACAGTCTGATCTGCCCAGATTGTTCGCAGATATGGAAATGGTGCAGATCACTTTAACCAATTTGATTTGCAATGCCGTTCATGCCTTGGGAAGATGTCCCAACCCCTGTCTTGAGATAAGGGTTTTTTCACAGGATCAGTCTATTTGTTTCCAAATCAAGGATAATGGGTGCGGGATTCCAGATCATGCCCTGGAAAAAATAGTTGACCCGAGCTACTCTTTGAAAGGCGGAAGAGATAAAACCTGTTCGTATCAGAGTCATATCCGGGGAAGCGGATATGGATTGAGTATTGTCAAAAAATTGATGGAAAAACATCATGGCAGCTTGTCGTTTGATTCAAAGTTTGGCTCAGGCGCCAGGTTTACCATATCATTTCCAATGGTATTGGAAACACTGATCCATCAGGGGATGAACGAATCAGAAAACTATGAAATCGTCAGGAAAAAACGCATCCTGCTGGTGGAAGATGAACTGCTTATCTCTCAGATGCAATCAAAAATATTGTCAGAAAAACCATTTGAACATATTGTTGAAATTGCAGACAATGGTGAAATCGCCATGAATCTTCTGGCACAGAATACATATGATTTAGTCAGTTTGGATTATATGCTGCCTGGCAGTTTGAACGGTATTGATGTCTATCAGTATATTCGCAAAGAAAATTGTAATTGTCCGGTTTTGTTTGTTTCCGGAAATATTGAATTTATAGAATCGGTCCAGACTCTGAAAAACAATGACAGGCACGTGGCCCACCTGTCAAAACCCTGCGGTAATTATGAATATGCAAAGACAATTAATCATCTGCTGCTGACAGCGGAGCGATAATCGCTCTCTTTTTTTTAGAATTGTCTATCTATTGCCTGACCGAAAACCCGTGTTTGGATGAAAACTTGTCCATATGCAAGGCGCAAGCAAAGCTGAAACCGGAGTGTACTGTAGTACATGAGGATTTCAGCTTTGCGCAGCAACGCAGCAGATGGATGAGTTTTCGTTCAAACACGAATTAAATACGCAGGCTTTTAAGCTCACTGCCCTGACATCAGATCAAATCAAATCAAGGGAATGAGCACCCGGATCACCAGAGAATTTAAAACCTGCAGAGTATCAGATACCGGCATTGGTATTCCAAAAGACAAAACAAACAAGATCTTTGAAAAATTTTTTCGGGTGGACAATTCCGATACCTATGAAATAGAAGGTACTGAGCCTGGTCTTTCCATAGTCAAGCATATCATTTCTTCCCACAATGGGAAAATCATCGTCGACAGTATCCTTGGCAATGGTTCGGTCTTTACATTTTATCTGCCCCTGGAAATGGAAAGGATGGGATCAGTCGCAGACCAGTGAAAGCCGTGACTTGCTGAGCTTGCTTGCCGGCATTTCTGTTTTTCGACATCCACATCAAAGGAAGCATCGTCCTGCTCTTTGGGCTTTCCGGGCTCTACCTGCTCGAGAACATGGGCATTGCTCAGATGATCAGCGCCAGCGCCCAAACCCAGCAGCAGGCCATGCTCACCAGTTTTTTGATTTTAATGCCCTGCGTCATGCTGTCCGGGTTCATGTTCCCCATCAAAAACATGCCGAATCTGGTTCAGTATGCCACATTTTTAAATCCCATGCGCTGGTACCTGGACATCCTCAGGGGCATTGTCATGAAAGGCATGGACGTCCAGGTCCTGTGGCCTGCCATTGCAGGCCAGGCAATCCTGGCTGCCACATTCATCACCCTTTCCTGGGCACAGTTCAGTAAGACCCTGTCCTAATCCAAATATTCCAACCATGTCTATTGACAAAGAGCAATCTCGTATAATGTTATCCACAATACCTCAATACCTGTCCAAAATTCGAATTCCAAAAACAGGCCACAATAATTACTTGAGCAAAAAAAGGAGATTGGCAATGAACAAGAAAATACATAAAATTCTGGCATGCGTTGATTTTTCCGAATACTCAGCAATGGTGCTTGAGTATGCGTTGGAGCTTGCAAG